>CAUPRZ010000288.1:0-3965 GCA_963513855.1 uncultured Hylemonella sp. | reverse complement strand
CGAGCAGGTCTGCGCCTTCCTCAACATAGACTTCGAGGCCGTGGGCAACTGGGCCGAGCGCCAGGGCCTGCCCTATAGCGGGTATGTGGACCTGGCGAGCAAGCCCCAGGTGCTGGACATGCTGGCCGACTGCGTGCAGCAGGTCAACGCCGGCCTGGCCACCGAAGCCGGCATGGCCGACACGCAGATCGCGCGTTTCCTGGTGCTGCACAAGGAGCTGGACCCCGACGACGACGAACTGACCCGCACACGCAAGGTGCGCCGCGGTTTTATCGGCGAGAAATACCAGGTGCTGATCGACGCGCTCTACGCGGGGCGTGCCGAGCAGTACATCGAGACCCAGGTGAAGTTTGAAGACGGACGCACGGGCATGGTGTCGGCCACGCTGCCGATCCGCGAGGCCCGGCGTTACCCGGCTGTGGCCAAGGCTGCTTGAGAGCACAAGAAACATGGCACAAAGAAAACTCGGCGACGTGATCCTGGATGTGAAAAACATCTCGCTGGCCTTTGGCGGCGTGAAGGCCCTGAGCGACATCTCTTTTGATGTGCGCGAGCACGAGATACGCGCCATCATCGGCCCCAACGGCGCGGGCAAGAGCTCCATGCTCAACTGCGTCAACGGCGTGTACACGCCGCAGCAGGGCACCATCACCTTCCGTGGCCAGACCTTCAGCCACATGAACAGCCGCCAGGTGGCCGAGATGGGCGTGGCGCGCACCTTCCAGAATCTGGCGCTCTTCAAGGGCATGAGCGTGCTGGACAACATCATGACCGGGCGCAACCTCAAGATCCGCAGCAACATCCTGCTGCAGGCCCTGCGCTGGGGCCCGGCCGAACGTGAAGAGATCCGCCATCGCGAGTTTGTCGAACACATCATCGACTTCCTGGAGATTCAGGCGCACCGCAAGACGCCCGTGGGCCAGCTGCCTTATGGCTTGCAAAAACGCGTGGACCTGGGTCGCGCGCTGGCCATGGAGCCCCAGGTGCTGCTGCTGGACGAACCCATGGCCGGCATGAACGTGGAAGAGAAGCAGGACATGTGCCGTTTTGTGCTGGACATCAACGACGAGTTCGGAACCACGGTGGTGCTGATCGAGCACGACATGGGCGTGGTGATGGACATCAGCGACCGTGTGGTGGTGCTGGACTACGGCAGGAAGATCGGCGACGGCACCCCCGACGCTGTACGCAACAACGAGGAAGTGATCCGCGCCTACCTGGGCACGGAACACTGAGGAACAAGACATGGCTTTTTTCCTTGAAACCCTCTTGAACGGCCTCATGGCCGGCATGCTTTATTCCCTGGTGGCGCTGGGCTTTGTGCTGATCTTCAAGGCCTCGGGCGTCTTCAACTTTGCGCAGGGCGCCATGGTGCTGTTCGCGGCCCTGGCCATGGCACGCTTTGCCGAGTGGTTCCCGCTCTGGACCGGCATCGAAAGCAAGTGGCTGGCCAACACCGTGGGTTTTGTGCTGGCTGGCGCCGTGATGTTTGTGGTGGCCTGGGTGATCGAGCGCCTGGTGCTGCGCCACCTGGTCAACCAGGAAGGCGCCACGCTGCTCATGGCCACGCTGGGCATCACCTATTTCATGGAAGGCCTGGGCCAGACCATCTTTGGCAGCGACATCTACAAGATCGACATCGGCATGCCCAAGGACCCGATCTTCGCTTTTGACTCGGTGTTCCCCGGTGGCCTGCTGATCAACCAGGAAGACCTGTTCGCCGCAGCCATTGCCGCCGTGCTGGTGGCCGGGCTGGCGCTGTTTTTCCAAAAGACCGCCACCGGGCGCGCGCTGCGCGCCGTGGCCGACGATCACCAGGCCGCGCAGAGCATCGGCATTCCGCTCAACCGCATCTGGTTCATCGTCTGGTGCCTGGCCGGTGTGGTGGCCCTGGTGGCCGGGATGATCTGGGGCAGCAAGCTGGGGGTGCAGTTCTCGCTGGCCACCGTGGCCCTGCGCGCGCTGCCCGTGATCATCCTGGGCGGTCTGACCTCGGGGCCCGGCGCCATCATCGGCGGCCTGATCATCGGCGTGGGCGAGAAGCTGTCCGAGGTCTACCTGGGCCCCTTCGTGGGCGGTGGCATCGAGATCTGGTTTGCCTATGTGCTGGCGCTGGTCTTTCTTCTTTTTCGCCCACAAGGTCTCTTTGGCGAAAAAATTATCGACCGCGTGTGAGGAACTGACACCATGTTCTACAGAGAAAACGGCCAGTTCAAGACCAGCTATCGAGCGGACCAGCAGATCTTTGCCATTCTGCAGGACCGCATCGCCATCGGCCTGTTGCTGCTGGCCGCTTTTGTGCTGGTGCCAGCGCTGGCCAGCGACTACATGTTCCGCGCCATCCTGGTCCCCTTCCTGATCTTTTCGCTCGCGGCCATCGGGGTGAACATCCTGGTGGGTTACTGCGGCCAGATCTCGCTGGGCTCGGGCGCCTTCATGGCGGTAGGTGCTTACGGGGCCTACAACTTCTTTGTGCGTTTGCCGGGCCTGCCCCTGATCCCGGCGCTGATCCTCGGTGGCCTGTGCGCCACGGCCTTTGGTGTGCTGTTCGGCTTGCCCAGCCTGCGCGTCAAGGGCCTGTACCTGGCGGTGGCCACGCTGGCGGCGCAGTTCTTCGCCGACTGGATGTTCCTGCGCATCAAGTGGTTCACGCTGGACACGCCCTCGGGTTCGGTCTCGGTGTCCAACCTGCAGGTCTTCGGCTGGCCGTTGGAAAGCGCGCTGAGCAAGTACTGGTTTTGCCTGGCCATCCTGGTGGTGGTGGCCTTGCTGGCCAAGAACCTGGTGCGCGGTGCCATCGGCCGTGAATGGATGGCCATCCGCGACATGGACGTGGCAGCGGCGGTGATTGGCATCCGCCCCATGTACGCCAAGCTCAGCGCCTTTGCCGTGAGCTCCTTCATCGTCGGTGTGGCCGGTGCGCTCTGGGCTTTTGTCTACCTGGGTGCGTGGGAGCCGGCAGCGTTTTCGGTGGACTACTCCTTCCGCCTGCTCTTCATGGTGATCATCGGCGGGCTGGGTTCCATCATGGGCAGTTTTTTTGGTGCGGCCTTCATCGTGGTGCTTCCCATCGCGCTCAACCAGTTCCTGCCCATGTTGCTGGGCCTGTTCGGCATCGAGATTTCCACGGCCGGCATATCGCATGCCGAGCTGATGATTTTTGGCGGCCTGATCGTCTGGTTCCTAATCGTGGAACCGCACGGCCTGGCGCGTTTATGGTCTGTGGGCAAGCAGAAGCTGCGCCTGTGGCCCTTCCCTCACTGAGTGTGGACATGCAGCCTGCCCCCGCTCGTGTTTTTCTGATGGCTGATGTGCTGGTGCTTTTCGATTAACTCTAAGGAGACATGTATGAAGCTACGTCATCTCGTTCTGGCCGCCACGATGGTGGCGTGTACCGCGCCGGTGGCCGCCCTGGCTCAGGCCAAGACCCAGGCCAAGGAACAGTTCATCCCGGTGCTGTCCTACCGCACCGGACCCTACGCGCCCAACGGCGTGCCCTGGGCCAACGGTTATGTCGATTACTTCAAGCTGGTCAACGCGCGCGGCGGCATCAACGGCGTGAAGATCTCCTTCGAGGAGTGCGAGACCGGGTACGACACGGCGCGCAGCGTCGAGTGCTACGAACGCCTCAAGGGCAAGGGCGCGTCCCTGGTGCAACCCCTGTCCACGGGCGCGACCTTTGCCATCACCGAGAAGGCCCCGGCCGACAAGATCTCGGTGGTGACGGTGGGCTACGGTCGCAGCGAGAGTGCGGACGGCACGATCTTCAAGTGGAACTTCCCCCTGGCCGGCACCTACTGGGTGGCGGCTGACGCCATCGTGCAGGCGATTGCCAAGAAGGAGGGCGGCCTGGCCAATCTGAAGGGCAAGAAGATCGCGCTGGTCTACCACGACAGCCCCTTCGGCAAGGAACCTATCCCGCTGCTGCAGGAGCGCGCGGCCATGCACGGCTTTGCGTTGCAGTT
>CAUPRZ010000287.1:0-3979 GCA_963513855.1 uncultured Hylemonella sp. | reverse complement strand
GCCCTGGCGAATGCCCGTTTCAAGGCCGAGGGCGTGGCTTGGCGCCTGCCGCGCTTGACGGAGTTGCGCCGCTGGGCGGCGAGCGAGCAGGGCAAGGCCCTGTTTCCTGCCGCCCCGCAGGACTGGACCTGGACCAGCACCTCGCGCATCGACAGCAGCCAGGCCAATGCCTACAACTACGACAGCATCGCGCGCGGCGCGGGCACGCAGGACACCCTGGGTGTGCAGCAGGGCTGGGCGGTGCTCATGAGCACGGGCGAGACCCGGGGCGATGTGGCCCGGCGCACGCGTCTGGTGGTGTGGCTGGTGCGGCCGCAGTTCTGAGCTTGGTCTTTTCCACAGGAGGTCGATCATGTTTGATTGCAAGACGGCCACGCTGATTGCAAGCCTGCTGTTCATGGTGGCCCAGGCCCAGGCCCAGGCCCAGGCTGCAGGATGCGGTGAGCTGGTGACACTTTCCACCCACGGCAAGACCCAGACACGTTATGCCCTGGTGTTGCCGCCCCAGTCCCCGGGGCCGCGCATTGCGCTGCTGCTGTTGCCAGGCGGGGGCGGTCATCTGCAACTCGACGAACGCGCCTGCCCGCAGGCACTGTCGGGCAATTCACTCGTGCGTTCTTTGCCCCTGTTCCAGGCCGCAGGTTTCACCACGGCCCTGCTTGATGCGCCTTCGGACTATCAGGGGGAGGATGGCCTGGGTGGTTTTCGCATGTCATCCGATCATGCGCAGGATCTGGGCCGGGTCGTGGCCGACCTGCGCCAGCGTGGCGCAGCGGCGGTCTGGCTGGTCGGCACCAGCCGCGGTGCCATCTCCGCCGCGAATGCCGCGGGCCGCCTCAGCGGTGCGACCGCCCCCGACGGCCTGGTGCTGACCTCACCCGTGAACTCGGGCAATCCCAAAGGGCAGAAGTCCTGGGTGGCGCAGACAGTGTTCGACGCTGCGCTGGAGGCCATCCGCATGCCTGTGCTGGTGATCGGCCATGCGCAGGACAAGTGCCTGCGTTCGCCAGCGAACCAGAATGCGCGCATCCTGGAGCGCACGGCCAGCGCGCGCGAACAGCTCGTGACCGTGGAGGGCGGGCCGGGCCGTGGTGGCATGTCGGCCATCGAGGCCTGCGAGGGCCGCTCACCCCATGGTTTTGTCGAGCAGGAGGCCGAGGTGGCCCAAGGCATCACCCGTTTCATACGCGGCGAGCGTTACTGAACGGCCGCTAGCCGGGGCGTTACGGCTTGCCTTGCATCTAGTGCCTGGTCCTGTATGGATAGCTCTGTGGCCTGGATGTCACAAGCTTGTGGGGAAGACCAACTGGAATTGCCTGAACCCGAGCGGATCCCCAAGCCTGCGTTATACGATGCGAGCCATTGTCTAACCAGAGGGGAGCAACAAGACATCATGAAAATTTCCATTTACAAGTACAGCCTGATATTTTCTGTACTGCTGGGGGCCGCAACAGGGGCCCTGGCCCAGCCGGCGAGCCCAAACAAGGCGGCTGCCTCGTCCACGGCCGACAAAGCTTCGGTCGAAGTAGATTTCTGGAAGTCCGTGGAGCGCATGGACACGGCTGATGCGTATGCGGCCTATCTGGAAGCTTATCCCAATGGGCGTTTTGCGTTGCTGGCGCGGCTTGCGATGAAACGGACATCTGGTGGTGCACAGCCTGCACCAGCCAGTACTGTTCAGGCGCCGCCACCAGTTGCCAGTCCTGTTCCAGCCCTGGCCCCGGCTTCAGTCCCTGCTACAACTCCGATGCAGGTGGTTACTGGGGGCAAACTCAACGCGTGGTCCGAGCCGGCGTCAGGGGCCATTACCCTGGATGCCGGCCACAGGATCCGGGGACCGGGTGTCATCACGGTCGGCCGCCTGGGCGCCAGGAAGCAGCTGCCCATACCCGAGGGCGAGTGGGTGGTGGTGGCGGCAACGGACCATGACAGCGATACGCAGACCAGGCATGGAACGACCGGGGCGGTGATCGGTCAAGGTGCAGTCAAACTGACGTCGCTGACACTGGCCCAGTTCGAGGGGGCGATGGCCCGTTCCCTGCTCGTGGTGACGTTCAACCGCATGACGAACGATATGCCGCGCTTCGTCTGGAAAGGCGCCGAGCAGTGTGTCGCCAGTGAGGACCAGTTTGAATACCGCCACACCGAAGGCGGTGGCAGGCACCTCAGGCTTTGTGTGCAGGTCCGCCATGAATTTAATGGCATTCCGGCAGTTTTTGCGCCGGAGAACCGCAAGGAAATCAACCAGAACCTGTCCAAACTCGGAGGACGGCTGGGGGGCTTTAACACCGAGATGGATCTCTACTTGGTGGACCGATACAACGCCTATATGCGCATCACCCGTCTTGATTGCACGGAGGCGCAGCAGGGCAGGCCAGCCTGTGCCATGCCGGGGACCCAAGCTACCGGGATCGCCGCCCAGGTTGCCTGGGTCAAGGCCTATGCGCCCACGGCTAAAGCCGGTTTTGACCGCGACTTGGCGATGCCCGAGCTCAAAGCGCTCGGGGTGACGGGGACGAACTGAGGTTGAGCGCTGGATTGCCTGGCTGGCATTCAGGTCGACAGCACCCCATAAAAAAAGCGCCCCACAGAGGGCGCTTTTTCATGTCCAGCTGACACCGTCATTTGCCGTGCTTGGCAATCAAGACCCGCGCAGTATCGAGCAACTTCTTGCCATCAAAACCACGTTTGTTCATGTCGGCCACCCATTCGTTGTCCACTTCGCTGGAGCGCTTGACGAACTCCTGGGCCTCGGCATTGCTCAGGGTGTAGATGGTGTTGCCACGCTCGACCGAGGGCTTGCGGCCGGGGATGTCGCTTTCCTGCTGCTGCTTGCCCAGCCAGGCCGAGGTGGCCAGGCCCGTGTTGTTGTCGATGACCTTCTTGAGGTCCGGGGCCAACGACTCGTATTTGGCCTTGTTCATGGTCATGACGAAGGTCGTGGTGTACAGGCCCGGGTGGCCGGCCGGGAACTCGGTGTGGAACTTGGTCAGTTCGTGCACCTTGACGGCCGGCACCACCTCCCAGGGGATCACGCAGGCGTCGATGGTGCCCTTGGACAGCGCGTCGGGGATCTGTGGCAGCGGCATGCCCACGGGTGTGGCGCCCACGGCCTGCAGCATCTTGGTGACCTGGCGGGTTGGGCCGCGCACCTTCATGCCCTTAAGATCGTCCGGGCTCTTGATCTGCTTGTTTTTGGAATGGAACATGCCCGGGCCATGCACGTGCAGGGCGATGGGGTGCGTATCCTTGAACTCGTCCACCGCCACGGTCTGCACGTATTCCCAATAGGCCTTGGAGGTGGCCTCGGCGTTGTTGAGCATGAAGGGCAGCTCGAAGACCTCGATGCGCGGAAAGCGCCCGGCCGTGTTGCCAGGCAGCGTCCAGACCACGTCGACCACACCGTCACGCGCCTGGTCGTAGAGCTGCACCGGTGTGCCGCCGAGCTGCATGGCAGGATAGGCCTCGAACTTGATGCGGCCGCCCGAGTCCTTCTCGACCTTGTCCATCCAGGGCTTGTGCATGGTCAGCCAGACGGCCGACATGGGCGACATGAAGGTGTGGAACTTGAGCGTGCCGTGTTGCTGGGCCAGGCCCAGGGTGGGCACGCCCAGGGCCGCGGCGGCGGCAGTGGTCTTGAGCAGGGTACGGCGCTGGATCATGGACGGTCTCCTCGTTGGATGTGTCCGCACCTTAGCCCGGATCGGCAGCGCAGCGTGCTGGGGCTTTCCCTCAACTTTGCTAGCCGACGTACTTCACCAGCCACAGCGAGACAGCCGGGAAAAACAGCAGCAGCAGGGTGCGCAACACGTCACTGGCCAGAAAGGGCAATACACCGCGGTAGCTCTCGGCAATCGGCACGTCCTTGGCCATGCCGTTGACCACGTAGACGTTGAGCCCCACGGGCGGCGCCAGCAGGCCAAAACCCACGGTCATCAGCACCATGATGCCGAACCAGATGGCCACAGACTCGGCGGGC
>CAUPRZ010000286.1:0-3982 GCA_963513855.1 uncultured Hylemonella sp. | reverse complement strand
CTTGGTCAGCAGTTCCGAGACGTTTTGCACCGGCTGATCGCCCACACGGGTGATCACGTCACCCGGACGGATGCCCGCCTGCGCCGCCGGGCCGTTCTGCAGCACGCCGGTGATGATCACGCCCTCATCGCTTTTGACGCCAAAGGTCTCGGCCAGTTCGGGTGAGAGGTCGCTGGGTTCCACGCCGATCCAGCCGCGCGTGACCTGGCCTTCCTTGACGATGCTTTCCAGCACCTGCTGGGCCGTGGCCACGGGGATGGCAAAGCCTATGCCCATATTGCCGCCCGAGCGCGAGTAGATGGCGGTGTTGATGCCCAGCAGGTTGCCGCTGGCGTCCACCAGGGCACCGCCCGAGTTGCCGGGGTTGATCGCGGCGTCGGTCTGGATGAAGTTTTCGAAGGTGTTGATGCCCAGCTGGTTGCGTCCCAGGGCGCTGACGATGCCACTGGTCACGGTCTGGCCGACACCGAAGGGGTTGCCGATGGCCAGCACCGGGTCGCCCACCTGTAGCGCGTCCGAGTTGCCCAGCACGATCACGGGCAGCTTGTCGAGTTCGATCTTGAGCACGGCCAGGTCGCTGTCCGGGTCGCTGCCGATCACACGTGCGCGAGCGTGCCGGCTGTCGTTGAGGATGACCTCGATCTCGTCCGCACCTTCGATGACGTGGTTGTTGGTCAGGATGTAGCCATTCGGGCTGACGATCACGCCGCTGCCCAGGCCCACCTGGGGCTCGTTGTCCTGGTCGCCGAAGAAGAAACGGAACCAGGGGTCGTTGCTGTGCGGGTTGCGCCGGGCCGCCTTGCTGGTGTTGATGCTGACCACGGCGGCCGAGGCCTTCTGGGCTGCCAGGCGGAAGCTGCCGGGTGGGGGCGCGGCATTGCGGTCCGAGGGGGCCTGGAACAGGGCGACCGTGGGTGTCTCGCCGGGCTGCATGACCCAGGAAGGCTTGAGCGTGGCCACGATGAAGTAGGCCGCCAGCAGGACGGTGACAGCTTGCGAGAACAGCAGCCAGTAGCGTTTCATGGAGGAAATTGTAGAGTGTGGTGGCTTATGTTGCCGCAGATCATTCATATCGAGCCGGCTGCCCCGCCCAAACCGGCCTGGGGCCAGCCCTGCAATGGCTGCGGGGTCTGCTGCCTGGTCGAGCCCTGTCCCCTGGGCCAGTTGCTGTCGCGCCGTCGACGCGGGGCCTGTTCGGCCTTGCGCTGGGAGGGGGCTTCCGGCCGCTACCGCTGCGGCGCCATGCTGGCGCCAGCCGAAGTGTTGCGGGCGGCTGTGCCCGGGCGCTGGTTGCAGGCCCTGCTGCTGCCCTTGCTGCGGCGGCTCGCGGGGCGCTGGATCGCCGCCGGCCGGGGCTGCGACTGCAGCCTGGAGGTGGAGCGGCCCCAGCAATCTGACCGACAATCCCGCCATGACTGACCGCACCGAGCTTCTGCAGGCTTTTGACGCCCTGCTGCAACCCGAACGTTTCCGCGATTACGGCCCCAACGGCCTGCAGGTGGAAGGCAAGTCCGAGGTCCGCAAGCTGGTGTCCGGCGTGACCGCCAGCCGGGCACTGATCGAAGCGGCCATCACCGCGCAGGCCGATGCCATCTTCGTGCACCACGGCCTGTTCTGGCGCGGCCAGGATGGTCGTGTGACGGGCTGGATGAAAGAGCGCCTGCGCCTGCTGCTGGCGCATGACATCAGCCTCTACGCCTACCACCTGCCGCTGGACGCGCATCCGGAGCTGGGCAACAACGCCCAGTTGGGGGCTCGGCTCGGCTTGCAGGCCCAGGGCCGTTTCGGTGAGCAGGATCTGGGCTGGCTGGGGGCCCCGGCCGATGGCCAGGCCTATGCCGATGGGCTAGCCCTGGCCCGTGCCGTCGAGCTGGCGCTGGGCCGGACCGTGATCTTGGTCGATGGCAAACAGAGTGCTATCAAAAAAATAGCGTGGTGCACCGGCGGGGCCCAGGGTTATTTCGAGGCTGCGATCGCTGCCGGCGCCGACGCCTACCTCACGGGTGAGATTTCCGAGCCCCAGGCGCATTACGCGCGGGAATGCGGCGTGGCCTATATCGCTTGCGGCCACCATGCCAGCGAGCGTTATGGCGCGCCAGCCGTGGCGGCCCATGTGGCGGGCCAGTTGGGCCTGGTCCACGAGTTCATCGAGATCGACAACCCCGCATGAAAGCCCTGGCCATCACCCTGGGCGACGCGGCCGGCATCGGCCCGGAAATCATCCTCAAGGCCTTTCGCGACGCGCCCGCAGATCTGCGGGGCTGTTTTGTGGCGGGCGACATGGCGGTACTGCGCCGGGCTGCAGCCTGGGTGGGTGGGGTCGAACTAGCCCTGATCCAGGCACCGCAGGATGCCTTGGCGCTGGCGCCGCGGACCGTACCGGTGCTGCAGGTGGCCACGCTCGATGGCGAGGCGCCGATGGGCCGTGTCAGCGCTGCCGCGGGCCGCCTGGCCGGGCGCTGTGTGAGTTGGGCCGCGCAGGCGGCGCTGCGCGGTGAGATCGGTGGCCTAGTCACGGCACCCCTGCACAAAGAGGCCCTGTCGGCTGCGGGCGCGCCCTACGATGTGTTCCCGGGCCATACCGAGCTGCTGCAGGCTGAGGCGGCGGCTTTCCTGGGTCGGCCCGCGGACCAGGTGCCGGTGCGCATGATGTTGGCCAACGAGGAGCTGCGCACGGTACTGGTCAGCATCCATGTTTCGCTGCGCCAGGCCCTGGACGCCGTGACGCGCGACAACGTGCTGCAGACCCTGCGCATCACCGATCGCGCCCTGCTGCCCCTGCTGGGCCGGGCGCCACGCATCGCCGTGGCCGGGCTCAACCCTCATGCGGGCGAGGGCGGTTTGTTCGGGCGCGAAGAGATCGAGACCATCATCCCGGCCATGGCCCAGGCAAAAAGCGAGGGGCTGGATGTGCACGGCCCCTATGCGCCCGACACCGTGTTCATGCGGGCGCGGACCGGGGAGTTTGACGTGGTGGTGGCCATGTACCACGACCAGGGCCTGATTCCCGTGAAGTACCTGGGGGTGGAGAAAGGCGTCAATGTCACCCTGGGTTTGCCTCTGGTGCGGACCAGTCCAGACCATGGCACGGCCTTCGACATCGCGGGCAGCGGCCAAGCCGATGCCTCCAGCCTGATCCAGGCGGTGCGCATGGCGCGGCGACTCGCTGGCGAGGGCTGATGGGGCGTTTGAGTCGGCTAGAATACCCTGTTGATCGTCCGGTCATGGGCTGGGCGTGACAAGATTTCAGAATTCGGTAGATTTGATTGAGGAACTCCATGAGTGACACGCTTGCCGCTAAGAGTGAGATGGACCCGAGCAAACGGACGTGGCTGATTGCCACGGGTTGTGCAGGTACCGTAGGTGGCGTGGCAGCCGCCATTCCCTTTGTCAGCACCTTCCAGCCGTCCGAGCGCGCCAAGGCCGCCGGTGCAGCGGTGGAAGTTGATATCTCCGCCATCAAGCCGGGTGAGAAGATCACCGTGGAATGGCGCGGCAAGCCGGTGTGGATCATGCGCCGTACCCCTGATCAGCTGGCCACCCTGGAGAAGGTCGAGTCTCAGTTGGCCGATCCCAAATCCGACCGCCAGGCCTACCCGACGCCCGAGTACGCCAAGAACCAGCACCGCTCCATCAAGCCCGATCTTTTTGTCGGCGTAGGCATCTGTTCGCACCTGGGCTGCTCGCCCAGCGACAAGCTGACGCCTGGCCCCCAGCCTTCGCTGCCCGATGACTGGCAAGGCGGCTTCCTCTGCCCCTGCCACGGCTCGACCTTCGACATGGCCGGCCGTGTGTTCAAGAACAAGCCGGCCCCGGACAATCTGGAAGTGCCGCCGCACATGTACCTGTCCGACAGCAAGCTGCTGATCGGCGAAGACAAGAAGGCTTGAGGAAGAAGAACATGGCTGAATTCAAGGAACTCCCCGCCGGCGCGCCCGTGACCGCGCAGGTGCTGAACTGGTTCGAGAACCGCTTCCCGACG
>CAUPRZ010000285.1:0-4001 GCA_963513855.1 uncultured Hylemonella sp. | reverse complement strand
GCTACATCGACCGCCAGAAGGACGATGTGGAGCGCGCCGCCCACTACGAAAACCTCAAGCTCCCGGCCGACTTGGACTATCTGGCCGTTTCCGCCCTGTCCATCGAAGCCCGGCAGAAGCTGCAAAAGCATCGCCCCGAAACCCTGGGCCAGGCTTCCCGCATCTCCGGCATCACCCCGGCCAGCATCTCCCTGCTGCTGATCCACCTGAAAAAAGGTGGCTTCCGCGGCTTCGCCAAAGTCGAAGTGGCTGAGGCCGCATGAGCCTGGACCTGCAGACAACCCTGAAAAACGGGGTGGCCGAACTCGGCCTGAGCCTCGCCGACGCCCAGATCGGGCAACTTCTGGACTATCTCGCCCTGATCCAGAAGTGGACCAAGGTCTACAACCTCACGGCTGTGCGCGACCCGGCCGAGATGCTGACCCACCATTTGCTGGACAGCTTGGCCGTCATCCAACCGCTGCGGCAGCAACTCGTCGGCCGCCAGCCGGTGGACGGGCAGGGCTTCCGTCTGCTGGATGTGGGCTCCGGTGCGGGCCTGCCAGGCGTGGTCATCGCCATCTGCTGCCCGGACATCGCCGTGAGCTGCGTGGACACCGTGGCCAAAAAGGCCACTTTCATCCAGCAGGCGGCCCTGACCCTGAAGCTTCCCAATCTCAAGGGCTTGCACGCCCGGGTGGAAAACCTGGACGACCGTTTTGATGTGGTCAGTTCCCGGGCCTTCGCCTCCCTGGTCGATTTCACCGCCTGGTCCCGTTCGGCCCTGGCCCCGGCCGGCATCTGGATGGCTATGAAGGGCAAGCACCCGGCGGATGAGCTGGCGGTTTTGCCAACCGGGGTGGGGGTGTTTCACGTGGAACAGTTGATCGTGCCTGGTCTGGGTGCCGAGCGCTGCATCGTCTGGCTCCAGCCCCAAACCCAGGCCTGAGCCTGGCCTGAATCCGGTCGACTGGCCGATCCGGGGCTGAAAAGCCACTCGGACGTTCCACGTGAAACAGCTTGCGGGCTATCCCGGTCCAAAACCGCGGACAAGCTAACGTACACTGCACCCTTCCGTTTCTGAAGAACCCCCCATGTTTGGCGTTGCCGATTACGGTGCCTTTGTCGTCACCATCATCATCTTTTTGCTGATCCCGGGCCCCGGCAATCTGGCGCTGATCACCTCCACCAGCAAGGGCGGAGTGCATGGCGGACTGGCCGCCACCCTGGGGGTGATCCTGGGCGACCAGGTCCTGATGTGGGCGGCCGTGGCCGGTGTGGCCGCCTTGCTGCTCGCCTACCCGACGGCCTTTAATCTTTTGCAGTGGGGTGGGGCGGCCTACCTGGCTTTCCTCGGTGTCCAGATGCTGCTGGCCAAACCCGGTGCCGCGCCGGTGCTCAACATCACCGCCGGCCACTACCTGCGCCAGGCCATGGTCATCACCCTGCTGAACCCCAAGGCCATCATGTTCTACCTGGCCTTCTTCCCGCTTTTTGTGGATCCGGCCACCCACCAGGGTCTGTGGACCTTCGGTTTCATGGCCGTGACCATCGCCTTCCTCACCTTTCTCTACGGCCTGGCCGTGACCCTGCTCACGCACCATCTGGCCGGGCACCTGCGCGCCAACCCCCTGATCGGCCGTGTGCTGGAAAAAATCGCCGGCCTCTGCCTCATCGGCTTCGGCTTGCGTCTTGCTTTCACCCGCTAAGAATGTGGCCCCCACGCTTGTCACTTCGTGTACTGCGCTGCCCCCCGAGGGGGCCGCAGTCGCCTTGGGGCGGCCCGGCGGCGACTGACTCATTAAATAAACAAGGGAAGACCTGATGGCGAAAATTTTCTGCGTGGCCAACCAGAAGGGTGGCGTGGGCAAGACGACAACAACCGTCAATCTCGCGGCAGGTCTGGCCAAGGTGGGGCAGCGGGTGCTGATGGTGGACCTCGATCCCCAGGGCAATGCCACCATGGGTTCGGGGGTGGACAAGCGCCAGTTGCAGTACACCCTCTACGACGTGTTGCTCGAATCGGCCACCATCGCCGAGGCGCGCGTGAAAAGCGACAAGCTCATCGAAGGCGGCTGCAGCTACGACATCCTGGGTGCCAACCGCGAACTCGCGGGCGCCGAGGTGGAACTGGTTGACGTGGAGCGCCGTGAGAAGCGCCTCAAGGAAGCGCTGGCCAAGGTAGACAACGAGTACGACTTCGTCCTCATCGACTGCCCGCCCAGCCTGTCCATGCTCACCCTCAACGGCCTGTGCAGCGCGCACGGTGTCATCGTGCCCATGCAGTGCGAGTACTTCGCGCTTGAAGGGCTGACCGATCTGGTCAACACCATCAAGCAGGTGCACGCCAACCTCAACCCCGATCTGGAAATCATCGGCCTGCTGCGTGTCATGTTCGACCCGCGTGTCACCCTGCAGGCCCAGGTGAGCGACCAGCTCAAGGCCCACTTCGGTGACAAGGTGTTCGACGCCGTGATCCCACGCAACGTGCGCCTAGCCGAAGCGCCGAGTTATGGTCTGCCCGGTGTGGTCTTCGATCCTTCGTCCAAGGGCGCGCAATCGTTTGTCGCCTTCGCCGAAGAGATGGTGGCCCGTCTCGACAAGATGAAGTGAGCCGGCGGGCAAGACCTCCGTCAGCTAGCAAAAAGATAGCATGCAAGCCAGCAACGTTCTGATCCTCCCGGGCTGGCACGACTCCGGCGCCGGCCACTGGCAGAGCCGCTGGGAGGCCACGCATGGCTATGTGCGCGTGCAGCAGCACGACTGGGAACGTCCCCTGCGCGGCGACTGGCAGATCCAGCTCGAAGAAGCGGTACTCGGCTGCACCGAACCCGCCGTGCTCGTGGCCCACAGCCTGGGCGTCATCCTCATCGCGGCCTGGGCCGCGCACTCGCGCAACGCGCATCGCATCAAGGGTGCGCTGCTCGTTGCCCCCGGTGATGTGGCGCGTGACGAGGTGCGCTCCATCCTGCCGAGCTGGTGGCCTATCGAACGCGAGCGCCTGCCTTTCCCCAGCATCCTCGTCGCCAGCCGCAACGACCCGCGTTGCAGCTTCGAGCTGGCCTCCGGCCTGGCGGCAGACTGGGGCGCTGAACTGGTGGACGCCGGCAAGGCCGGCCACATCAACGCCGACTCCAAACTGGGCGACTGGCCCGCGGGTTACGCCCTTCTGCAACGCCTCATGGCTTTGCCCGCACCCGGAGCCATCGCATGAAACCCATGCTGTGTCGGGCGGTTGTTCTGCTGGGGCTGGCCCTGTGTCTGCCCCTGCATGCCGAGCCCGACGAAGAGCACCTGGGCAAGTCGCGTGGCTACCCCCTGGGCAATGCGGCCACCTGGTATGGCAACCCCTATCGTGTGGGCTCCTGGTCGGCGCTGAATCAGGTGCCCGGTGTGCAGACCCGTCTCGTCGCACGCGACGCCACCTTTGTCACCCCGCTGCCGCAGGCCAAGCAGCCCCCTCTTATCAGCTACCGCTACCGCAATGCGGGCTACACCCTGGCCGATTACCTGGAGCGCCAGCGTGCCACCGGTCTGCTGGTGCTGAAAAACGGCGAGATCGTGGCTGAGCATTACCGCTATGGCCGGCGTGAGGACGCGCGTTTCATTTCCTTCTCCATGGCCAAAAGCGTCACCGCTCTGCTGGTGGGCATGGCCCAGGCGCGCGGGCACATTGCCTCACTCGACGACACGGCCGAGAAATATGTGAAGGCCCTGGCAGGCAGCCCCTATGGCGCCACCACCGTGCGCCAGCTGCTGCGCATGAGCTCGGGCCTGACCTTCACCGAACGCTACGACGGCAAGGACGACATCGCCCGCTTGTCACGCGCCTCGGCCGGCGTGCGCGGCGCGGGCACGGCCACGGCCACCGAGGTGCTGCGCTCCATCAGCGAGCGGCACTCGCCAGCCGGCGAGAAATTTGTCTACGCCAGCGCCGAGACCGATGTGCTGGGCCGTGTGCTGGCCGGGGCCACTGGCCGCAACGTGGCCGAGCTCACGAGTGAGTGGCTGTGGAAACCCAT
>CAUPRZ010000284.1:0-4008 GCA_963513855.1 uncultured Hylemonella sp. | reverse complement strand
TTGCGGCGTCAGCTCCAGGCGCAAGGTGTCGGCACCGCGCACGATGGTCGCCAGCTGCTGCAGGGCCGGATCGTTCAGCTCGTATTTGCGCAGGAAGGCATCAAAGCTGCACAGCTCGCCCACATGGCTCATCTCCACGCCGGGGATGTCGTAGGGAATGGCGCCGGTTTCCTGGGCCACGCGCAGCACATCGGCGCTGGGCACGTAGAGAAACTCGGCCTGCGGATCAATGAAACGCGCCACCAGCCAGGGGCAGGCGATGCGGTCGATCTTGGGACGCTCACGTGTGACCCAACGGGTGACCGGCCGTGCGGGCGCCAACGCCTGCACGGGCTGCCCTGCGGCCACCCAGGCGGCATAACCGCCTTCCAGATAGCGGGCTTTCACCCCCATGGCCCGCAGGGCCGCGGCCAGACCCTGGCTGATTTCGCGGCCGTGGGCGCAATACAAAACCAGCGGCCGATCCCTGCCACACGTGTCTTTCCAGTCCAGCCATAAGGCCGGATCCCGCCACAGCGCGTCACCGATGCTGGCGCCCGCCTCGCGCAAGGCCTTGGCTCGGCGCACGTCGATGATTTCAGGCGGCTGATCGCCCGCCAGCAGGGACTGCAAGTCCTGAGCACTGCACGCAGTGTTATCCATGGTCCTGCTCCTTCACGCCAAGAGGCGAACCAGCAAGCCCAGCCCGGCACAGACCGCCAGCACGTGGATCACATTGCGCTTGTACTTGAACAAGGCCACCGCCGCACCCAGCGTGATCAAGGCCGAGATCACATCAAAGCGCCCCTCGAAGCCCTGGGGCCAGAGCACGTGGTAAGCGAAGAACAGCGCCAGATTCAGGATCACGCCCACCACGGCGGCCGTGATAGCGGTCAGCGGTGCGGTGAACTTCAGGTCGTCGTGGGTGGACTCCACCAGCGGGCCACCGGCCAGGATGAAGATGAAAGAGGGCAGAAAGGTGAACCAGGTCACCAGCACCGCGGCCCCTGCGCCCGCGAGGAAAAGCGCGTCCGGTCCCAGCAGGGCCTTGCCCCAGCCGCCGACAAAAGCCACAAAAGCCACCACCATGATCAGCGGCCCGGGTGTGGTTTCCCCCAGGGCCAGGCCGTCGATCATCTGCCGGCCGCTGAGCCATTCATAACGCTCCACCGCACCCTGGTAGACGTAGGGCAGCACTGCATAGGCGCCGCCGAAGGTCAGCAGCGCCGCCTTGGTGAAGAACCAGGCCATCTGCGTGTAGTCGTGCTGCCAGCCCAGGCTCAGCAGCAGCAGGCCCATGGGCAACAGCCAGAGCAGGCCCCCGACCGCCGCCACCTGGGCCAGCCGGCCCCAGCGAAAGCGTGCATGGACCGGTGTGGGCGTGTCATCGTCAATGATGGCCCGGCCATAGGAGGTTTTGCCCTGGCCATGCCCGCCCCCGGTGCGGAACTTGTCGGGCACATAAAGTCCGCCGAGATAACCCAGCAGGGCCGCCAAGCCCACGATGAGCGGGAAAGGCAGGTTCAGCGCAAAGATGGCCACAAAGGCCGCCGCCGCGATGCCCCAGAGCCAGGGATTCTTGAGCGTGCGCGAGCCGATGCGATGCGCCGCCTGCACGACGATGGCCGTCACCGCCGGCTTGATGCCGTAGAACAGCCCCGCCACCAGCGGCGTCTCGCCCCAGGCCATGTAGATGGCCGAGAGCGCGATCAGGATGAAGAGCGAAGGCAGCACAAACAGCACACCCGCGATGACACCGCCCCAGGTGCGGTGCATGAGCCAGCCGATGTAGGTGGCCAACTGCTGGGCCTCGGGGCCGGGCAGCACCATGCAGTAGTTCAGCGCGTGCAGAAAACGCTTCTCCGAGATCCAGCGGTGTTTCTCCACCAGGTCGTGATGCATGATGGCAATCTGCCCTGCCGGCCCGCCAAAGCTGATGAACCCCAGCTTGAGCCAGTAGCGTGTGGCTTGCGCCAGGGTGACGGGGGATGGGGCGGGGCTCGCTTCGGAACCCACGCCGGTACTTGCTTCGTTCTTGTCCACGGACACTCCTCATCGGGTCAGCTTGTGACCCAAGATCAGAGCAGGCCTTGGACGCAAGCGTCTTGGGGCGGGGAGGCTGCCATATCCCCGTCAAATTGTGCGGCGATCATAACCCGATCTCCCCGCCGCGAGACTCACTTGACCGTGAAACGCACTGTCACCGTCTTGCCGCCCACGCCGTTGATCACGGCCACGGCCCGCATGCCCTTGACCAGCTTGACGCCGCCCACCTCGATACGGTCCACGCCCAGGGCCATGGGGTAGTCCTTTTTCACGCCGTCCACGAGCACGGAGAGCTTGCCGTTCATGCCCACGGGTTTCACGGGCTTGCCGTGATCGTCGATGTAGATCGCGGCACCGGTGGCGTGTGACACCAGCTCAAACACCAGGTCGTTGGCCTCCTGCACAACACCGCCGTGTTGGGCCTTGATCTCGCCATGCGCCCAGGCCATGTTGAAACCCAGGCTGGCCAGGGCCAGCAATACCATTGTCAGAAATTTTTTCATCACATCCATCTCCTACAAACGCGGCGCACTTCAACTCAGGCGGCGCCGCCCTGCCTAGCAACTCAATAGGCTTCCCCGCCCTCGCCTTCGGCATCACCCGCCAGCAGGCCTTGCAGCGGCTTCTCACCCAGCAGCCAGAACAGCACCGGCGTGAGCAGGGTGTCCAGCAGCGTGGAGCTGACCAGGCCACCAAAAATCACCACCGCCACCGGGTGCAGGATTTCCTTGCCCGGGGCATCGGCCGCCAGCAGCAGGGGCGTGAGCGCAAAGGCCGCCACCAGGGCCGTCATGAGCACGGGCGTCAGGCGCTCCAGCGAGCCGCGCACGATCATGGTTGTGCCGAAGGTCTCGCCTTCGAACTTGCACAGATTGATGTAGTGGCTGATCTTGAGGATGCCGTTGCGTGTGGCGATGCCCGCCAGGGTGATGAACCCCACCATGGAGGCCACCGACAGGCTCACGCCCGCGATCCACATGGCGATCACCGAGCCGATCAGTGCCAGCGGGATGTTGGCCATGATGATGCCGGCCAGCACGGCCGAGCGGTAACGCGAGTACAGCACCAGGAACATCATCAGCAGCGAGACCAGGGACAGCGCCACGATCAGGCGCGTGGCCGCCTCCTGCGCCTGGAACTGCCCCTCCAGGCTGATGAAGTTGCCGGTCGGCAGCTGCTGCTGCGCAATCACGCCGCGGATGTCGGCGATCACATGGGCCATGTCGGTGCCGTCGGTATTGGCGTAGACGATGATGCGGCGCCGCCCGTTCTCGCGCCCGATCTGGTTGGGCCCGTCGGTCTCTTCCACCGTGGCGATGCTGCTCACCGGCAGGCGCCCGGCCGGCGTGTCGATCAGCGTGCGCGCCAGGTCCTGCGGGCTGCGCTGGGCATCGGGCAGGCGCAGCACCAGCTCGTAACGGCGTGGGCCGTCCACGATCTGCGCCGCGTGCGCGCCGTCGGTCAGGGCCTGCAGCGCGGTGATGGCCTCGCCCGGCGCCAGCCCGGCCTGGGCTGCGCGTGCGTAGTCCAGCCGCACCGTGATCTGCGGAATCAGCACCTGCTTCTCCACCGTCAGGTCCACCAGGCCATGGGCCTGGCCCAGGTTCGCGCGCAACTGCTCGGCCAGACCACGCAGGGTGTCGAGGTCGTCGCCGTAGATCTTGATGGCGATCTGCGCGCGCACGCCCGAGAGCAGATGATCCAACCGGTGCGAGATGGGCTGACCGATGGCGATCTGCGCCGGCAGCACGGACAGGCGCTGGCGGATGTCGGCATAGACCTCCTCGCGGTCTCGCCCGCCGCGTTTCAGATCCACGTCCACCTCGGTGGTGTGCACCCCCTCGGCATGTTCGTCCAGCTCGGCACGGCCGGTGCGCCGACCCACCTGCAGCACCTCGGGCACCTCGCGAATCAGCGTCTCGGCCAGCGCACCCACACGGTTGGATTCGGCCAGCGAGGTGCCGGGGTTCAGCAGCACCGAGA
>CAUPRZ010000283.1:0-4011 GCA_963513855.1 uncultured Hylemonella sp. | reverse complement strand
GTCTTCTTTCTTCCGTCCTTGCGCTCCTGTTGGCCCTGCCGCTGGGAGCCCAGCCCCTGAGCTTCGCGCTCTTCGGTGATGTGCCCTACAGCCGCTGGGAGCGCGATCAGCTGCCCCCTATGCTGGCCGACATGGCACAGCAGGGCGCGGCCTTCGCCGTGCACGTGGGCGACATCAAGAGCGGCAGCAGCCTCTGCAGTGACGAGACCTTTGAGGACATCCGCGAGGTGTTCCGCGCCGCGCCGCTGCCCCTGGTCTATGTGCCGGGCGATAACGAGTGGACCGACTGCCACCGCCGCAGCAACGGCGGTCACGATCCGCTGGAGCGTCTGGGCCGCTTGCGCGAACTCTTCCATGCGGGCGAGCAGTCGCTGGGTCTGCGCCCCCTGCGCCTGATCCGTCAGAGCCGGGACCCGGCCTACGCGGTCTACCGCGAGAACCAGCGCTGGGAGCGGGACGGGCTGCTTTTTCTCACGCTCAACGTGACCGGCAGCCACAACAACTACGCGGGTCCTTCAGGCCGGGGCGGGCCGACGGCCGAGTTCCAGGCCCGCGAGGCGGCCAACCGCGTCTGGTTGGCCCAGGCCTTTGCGTCGGCACGCCAGCGCAAGCTGGCCGGTGTGCTCATCATGATCCACGGCAACCCGGGCTTTGAAGCCGCCAGCGCCGGCCAGTCGCGCCCCGGCTACCGGGATCTGATCGAACAGCTGCAGCTGGAGACCCAGGCCTACGCCGGCCAGGTCTTGCTGGTGCATGGCGACACCCACAGCTACCAGCTCAACCAGCCCCTGCTCGACCTCACGGGCAAGAAGGCGCTGGACAACTTCACACGGGTGGAGGTGCCGGGTTATCCCTTCATGGGCTGGGTGCGGGTCACGGTGGACCGTGGTGAAGCGCGGGGCCTGCGTTTTGATCGCCAGCCCTGGAACCCGCAGCCGGCCACGCCGCCTTAGGCCCGCCGGGCGTCCTGTAAACTCCTCAGTACACATACCAAAAAGCGCAGCCTGAGGGTGCCGGACAGGCGCCGGGAAAAGAAAAAGCGCGGCTTGGTGATGTGGAGACGAGGGCAAATCGACCGAAAGGTCGAGACGCAAAACTTCCGGTCTAAGGCGCAAGCTAAGGCAGCGGGGTTGCTGGTCAGGCTTCAGACCTGTCCATGTGCAGACACCAGCCCTTTACCGGTTACACGGTCGAGGGCTTTTTGTTGTGCGCCGTCTGTGGGCGGCTTCCACTGGAGGCCAGTTGCGGGGAGGTGAAACAGACCCGCGTTTTCAACAACTGACATTTATGAAGAAAATTCTTTCGACTCTGATCCTTGTCGTTTCCTTCGCTGTGGCCATGTCTGCAGCTCAGGCCCAGACTGTTTATGGCGGTGCGGGTGCGCTCGGTCTTTTTAATGTGGGTTATTCACACGCTGTGCTGGGCAAGAGCGTCAGCGTGCGCGTTCAGCACGCCGGGGGCCTGGACTATGACTACGAAAAGAAGGAAGACGACGGCTCGCACTACAACGCCAACCTGAAGTACCAGACCACGGGACTGTTCGCCGACTGGTATCCCATGCAGGGCAGCTTCCGCGTGGTGGGTGGCCTGTCCTACAACAGCGTCAAGGTGCACATGTCCCAGAACGCCGGTACCACGACCATCGGCAATCAGTCGGTCACCTTCGGCGCGGGCGAGTACTACAACATGACGCTGGACTTCCCCAAGACCGCGCCTTACCTCGGCATCGGTTTCGGCCACAACAATGACAAGGGCTGGGGTGGCTTTTTTGACTTCGGCTTCCTCATCGGAAAGTTCAAGGTCAAGAGCGAGTACAACGTCGCAGGTCTGTCATCGAGTGACGCCCAGGCTGAGGAAAACCAGTACAAGGAAGATATCAACAAGATCGGCTTCCTGCCGGTGATCGCCGCAGGCGTCAGCTACCGCTTCTGAGATGGTGGCAGCCCCGTGCGGTCATCAGCTCGGGTCGCGCTTCAAAACAAAGGCTCCGTGAGGAGCCTTTGTCGTTTCCGAAGTCAGACTGGCATGGTGACGGCCGTCTCCCCTTCGGGGAGTACGGTCACGGCCACTTTCAGCGTGTGCTGCCCGCCGCCGTGGATGACCCCGCGGATGGGCGAGATGTCGGCGTAGTCGCGGCCCGTTGCCAGGGTCACATAGTCTCCGCCGGGTGTGCCCCAGCCATCGCGGTCATTGGTCGGGTCCAGGTCGTACCAGCCCTGGCCTTCCTGCGCATCGGGCAGATCCGGCAGAAAGATGGACACCCAGGCGTGGGAGGCGTCGCTGCCCACCAGGCGGGGCTGGCCGGGAGCGGGGTGGGTCAGCAGGTAGCCGCTGACATAACGTGCGGCCAGTCCCAGGCTGCGCAGGCAGCCCAGCATGATGTGGGCGAAGTCCTGGCATACGCCCTTGCGTTGGGCCAGGGCCTCCAGCGGGGGTGTGTTGACTTCGGTGCTCGCGGTTTCATACGTGAAGTCCGTATGGATACGCTTCATCAGGTCGCGTGCGCCAGCCAGGGCCGACACACCGGGGCCGAAACTCGGGCGCGCATAGGCCGCGAATTCTTCGTGGCGCGGGGCCCGTGCCGAGGCAAAGCTGAACTCGGCGGCCGCGCTCCAGGCGGCACCCGCGTGGTAACGAAACTGTTCGCGCAGCGCCTCCCACGTGATGCTGCTCTCGGCCGCCTCGGGCGCGCGTGTCTGCACTTCGCTGTGGGCGACCACCCGCAGCTGGGTGTGTGGTGTCTGCAGGGAAAAGAAGACCCGGTGGTTGCCGTAGATGTCAACGCTGTGGGTGATCTGCGCCGGTGTGGGCGACACCTCGATCTGGTGGCTCAGCGCCGTCTGCCTGGGTGTGTCCAGGGGCTGCAGATAGGCCACGTGCTGCGCGGTCTCGACCGCCGGCGTGTAGTCGTACAGGGTCTCGTGGGTGATGCGCAGGTGCATCAGCTCAGGCTCCCAGGCTTTGCCCGGATTCACCCGTGTGCGTGAAGTAGCGCAGGCTGATCTCGTCGGAGATGCGCCGGGCGGCCTCGTTGCACTGGCTCAGCAGCTCGGCCAGCTGAGGCAGTGTGCCGTCTTCGGCGGTCTGGCACAGAGGCTCCAGGGCCCAGCGCTCGGGGTCGGGCGCCATCAGGGCCAGGGCATCCAGTTCGCCGCTCGGGCTGCCGGCCAGCTTGGCCAGGCGGCCGCGCAGGGTCTGGGCCACCCAGCTGAGGGAGCGCGGGTTGTCGCGGTCCAGCACCAGCAGGTCCAGCAGGGCCGGCACTTCGCGGCTTTGCTGGTACTGGGCGTGGAAGGTGATGGTGCTGTCGAAGAGGGCGATCAGGGCCTCGAAGCCGCCGTCGTCCTGCACGGCGCCGCTCTCGAAGCTGGCGGCCAGGGCCGGGGCCAGGAAACACAGGCGTTCGATCTGGCGGCCGATGGAGAGCAGGCGCCAGCCGTCATCGCGGGTCATGCGGTCGGTCTGGGCGCCGGTGATGGCGGCCATGTGGCCGCTGGCCGTCTCCAGCGCGCGCAGGGCTTCCACGGCGGAGTAGTCGCCCTGGCTCGCCTGCTCGGCGCAGTATTGCGTCATCTCGGTCTCGGCGCGGTTGATGACGTTCCATTGTTCCTGCGAGAGCCGCTCGCGCACCGCGGCAGCGGCCAGCTTGAGCCCGCGCAGGGTGTAGCCCACGCTGGTGGCCATGTCCTGGCTGCCCAGGCTGGCGATCAGCGAACGTTCGAAGACACGGCGCGCCTGTTGGGCCGTGGGCACGTCGGGCAGCACCAGGGTGTTCTTCACAGCCAGCTCGCTGAGCCAGCTCAGCAGGGCGGGCGAGCAGGGGTCCTGCCCGTTCAGGCTGTCCAGCGTCAGGCGGGCCAGGCGGATGTTGTTCTCGGTGCGCTCGGTGTACCGACCCAGCCAGTAGAGGTTCTCGGCGGCGCGGCTGGTGACCAGAGGCTTGCGGTGCGTGAGTGAGGGCGGGGAGGGGGGGGGCGCCAGCCGCGTGGTGAGGTCCACCTCGCCGTGGGT
>CAUPRZ010000282.1:0-4018 GCA_963513855.1 uncultured Hylemonella sp. | reverse complement strand
TGAGCCAGGGTGCCAACGGCATGGAAAGCCTCGGCCAGGGGTTCCACCGCCGCGCCCGGACGCGGCGGCAGCCGTACCTCGCTGCCCTGGATCAGGCAGACCACACCAAAGGGTGCGCCCTCTTTCTGACAACGCTGGATCAGATCGAGGTAGCGCACCTCAAAGATACGCAGCGGCAGCAGGCCGCCGGGAAACAGCACAGCCTGCAGCGGGAACAGGGGCAACTGGAAGGTGTCAGGCATCAGGGTGGTGCAAGCTGGAACAAACGCGCTCCATTGTCCCAGGCGATACGCCGGGCCACATCGGCGGGCAGATCACCCAGCCAGCGACGGTAACCCCGCATGAGTTCGTCGTAATACTGCCACCGCTGGTTGACCCAGGTGTCCGAGCCGATCAGGAAACGGTCCGGGTACTTGAGGATGAGCGCGCGCCACTCGGGGCAGAGCACGCCGTCGCCGCAGGTCAGGCCCGGGCGGTAGGACAGCTCGCCCATGAGCTTGGGGTATTTCGCCAGCAGGGCCTGCACGCGTTCGGCCGGGGCACCGCCGATGCCCGTGTGGGCCCAGATCAGGCGGGCGTTCGGCGCATGCGCCATCAGCAGGTCGATGGCCACATCGTCCACGTGGGCCAGCACGGCCAGCTGCTTATCCTGCGCAAACACCATGAGCTTTTTCGCCACCGGGCCGTTGGCATTGGCGCTGTCGTAGAGGTGGAATTCACCGATGCCGCGGTAGGGCCCGGCCGCCGTGCCGCGTGCGAACTCCGTCTGCACCATGGTGTAGATGCTCTCATCACGGAACCAGTTGTCGTAGTCGGCCCGGTTGCGGTAGAGGCGGATGAAAGGCACCACCGTCACACCGGCGGCGCGTGTCTGCACGCCGGCATCGGCCAGGGTCTTGGTGCCGTCATTGGGCCGGCTGTTGGCGACGATGGCGCGCACACCGTTGCGCTGCATGCGCGCCAACACGTCGCCCAGCGGATGCGGGCCGCCGTAGGCCTCTTCGTTGTAGTGCAGGTGGGCGTCGAACAGGGGGCCGCCATAGTCGGCGGCCTGCGCCCAAGCGCACGCAGCCAGCAGCAGGGCCCAGACGGCAAAGCGCTTCATGGTCAGCCCACGTGTTTGGCAAAAAAGGCCAGCGTGCGTTCACGCGCCTGGGCGGCGGCCGTGGCATCGTAGGATCCGCGGTGGTCGCAGTTGAAGCCGTGGTTGGCCGCGTAGATGTGGGTCTCGACCTCGGGATGCGCACGCTTGAAGGCCTCGACGCCGTCCAGCGGAATCCAGTGGTCCTTCTCGCCAAAGTGCGCCAGCACCGGGACTTTGGGCGTGCGCGCGATCTCGGCCTCGGTCGTGACACCGCCGCCGTAATAAGGCACGGCCGCGCTCACACCCTTGAGCAGGCAGGCCGTGCGCCAGGTCAGCAGGCCGCCCCAGCAGTAGCCCACCACACCGACCTTGCCGGCCTTGGCCGCATGGTGGATAGCGGCCTGGATGTCCTGCAGCACGCCCGGACCGGCCGGGTTCATGCCCAGGGCCTCGATCGTGGCCTTGAGGGCCTGGCCCGCACTCATGTCGTCCGGCTGGTAAGCCAGCTCGACACCGGGGCGGGCCCGGTGGAAGGTGGCCGGGGCCACGGCCAGGTAACCGGCGGCCGCGTAGCCATCGGCCACGGCGCGGATGTGCGCGTTGACGCCAAAGATTTCCTGCAGCACCACCACGCCGCCACGCGGCTGGCCCGCCGGCTGCGCCACATAGGCGGGAAAAGTGAATCCGTCGGCGGCCTTGAGGTCGATGAACTGTCCCATGCGCGGTTCTCCAGGTTTGTTGGTCAGAGTGATACGCCCAGCTTGCGGGCCACGAAGTCGAGCCGGTCCTGGCCCCAGAAAATCTCACCATCGATGACGTAGCTGGGCGCGCCGAAGACACCGGCAGTTAGGGCCTGCTGCGTATAGGCCTCGTAACGCTCGCGCACCTCCTGGCTGCGGGACTGTGCCAGGCGCTTGGTGTCAAGCCCGTTTTCGGCCAGCAGCTCGGCCAGCACCTTGTCATCCCCGATATTGCGTTCCTGGGCCCAGACGGCAGACAACACGGCGCCGGTGATCTTCATCGCGGCGGCGCTGCCATCGTGCTGGTCCACGGCAATGATCAGGCAGGCCGCGTCGTCACCACCGACCGGAAAAAATTTGGGCTGCGGGTGCATGGGAATCTTGAGATGCTCGCTGAAGCGCTTGATTTCCAGCAGACGGTAGGCCTGGCGCTGCGGCGCGCGCTTCGAGAGGGGCAGGCCACCGGAGGTCGGGAAGACCTTGCCCCCCAGGTCCACCGGCAACACGCGGACCGTGACGCCAGCGGCCTGGGCCATGGCCGCGAAACGCGCGTGGCCCAGATAGGTCCAGGGACTTTGCGGCGCGAAATAGTAGTCCACTGTGCGGCTCATCGTGTCTCCTCTTGCGTGCTGTTTCTGCGGCAATGGTATCTTGTCGTCATCACACCTGCAGGAGCTGGGATTTGGACAAGGTTCTACTGGTCACCGGGGGCGGTCGTGGCATCGGCGCCGCCACGGCATTGCTGGCCGCGCAGCGCGGCTACGCCGTCGCCGTCAACTACACGGCCAACTCACTGGCGGCCGACGAGGTGGTGCGGCAGATCCGCGCCGGTGGCGGCACGGCCATGGCCGTGCAAGCCGATGTGGCCATTGAGGCCCAGGTGCTGACCCTGTTCGAGAACGTCGACGCCAAGCTGGGCCGGCTCACGGCTCTGGTCAACAACGCCGGTGTGGTGGACACGGCCCAGCGCATCGATGAGCAGAGCAGCGCGCGCTGGCAGCGCATGTTCGCCATCAACGTCTTTGGCACCATGCTCTGCGCGCGCGAAGCCGTGCGACGCATGAGCACACGCCATGGCGGCACGGGCGGCGCCATCGTCAACGTCGGCAGCGTGGCCTCGGTGCATGGTGCGGCCGGCCAGTATGTGGACTACGCGGCTGCCAAGGGCGCGGTCGACGTCTTCACCCTGGGCCTGGCGCGCGAGGTGGCCACCGAGGGCATACGCGTCAACGCGGTGCGCCCCGGCATTGTCGACACCGAAATCCACGCCAGCGGCGGCCAGCCCGGCCGCGCGCAGCGCCTGGCCCCGCAGATCCCCCTGCAGCGCCCCGGCACGGCGCAGGAGATCGCCAACGCCATCGTCTGGCTGCTGTCGGACGAAGCCAGCTACGCCACGGGCAGCCTCGTGGACATCACCGGAGGACGCTGATGGCAGAAGCCAAGTACTACTGGGAAGACCTGGAGATCGGCAGCACACGTGAACTCGGCACCGTGAGCCCGACACGCGAGCAGATCCTGGACTTCGCACGCCAGTTCGACCCGCAGCCCTTCCACCTGGACGATGCCGCAGCCGAAGCCTCGGTCTTCGGCAAGCTCTGCGCCAGCGGCTGGCATACCTGCGCCATGGCCATGCGCCTCATGGTCGATAACTTCCTCTCCCAGGCCGCGGCCCTGGGTTCACCGGGACTCGAGAGCCTCAAGTGGACCAAGCCGGTCTACCCCGGGGACACGCTAAGCCTGCGCCACATCGTCGTAGACCGCCGCCCCATGGCCAGCCGACCCAGTGTGGGCTTGGTGCGCACGGTCTGGAAAATGCACAACCAGCACGGCGAGCAGGTGCTGCACATGGAAGGCTGAGGCATGTTACGCCGTCGTACACCCGCCGAAACAACAAAAGGCTGAGCTTGGATTTCAAACCCCTCGTCACCCTGCTGGCCATCGTCAACCCGCTGGCCATCGTGCCGTTTTTTATCCACTACACGCAAGGCTTCACACGCGAGCAGCGCCTGCGCACGATCTGGATCTCTTCGCTGAGTGCTTTTGCGGTGATCGCCATCAGCGCCCTGCTGGGCTTGCAGATCCTGGCCTTCTTCGGCATCTCGCTGGCGAGTTTCCAGGTCGGTGGCGGCATGCTGCTGCTGACCTCGGCCCTGGCCATGCTCAATGCGCAACCGGCCGAGGCCAAGTCCAATGC
>CAUPRZ010000281.1:0-4023 GCA_963513855.1 uncultured Hylemonella sp. | reverse complement strand
TCGCTTTTCTTTGCTTACTTTCTTTGGCGAGACAAAGAAAGTGAGGCGCCCGCCGGGGCGAGACCCGGCAATGCATCCGAGCACAGGTGCAACCAGAAAGAAATGAGCCCGACATGCTGAATGTCAAAAACATCAACCAGTATTACGGCGGCTCCCACATCCTCCGCGACGTCAGCCTCAATGCCGAACCCGGCAAGGTCACGGTCGTCCTCGGCCGCAACGGCGTGGGCAAGACCACGCTGCTCAAGTCGCTGATGGGCCTGGTGCCTATCAAGAGCGGCGACATCGAGTTCGAAGGCAAAGCGATCCAGAAAGACACGCCTTACCAGCGCGCAAGAGCCGGCATCGGCTTCGTACCCCAGGGCCGCGAGATCTTTGCGCGCCTGACGGTGGAGGAAAACCTGCGCATGGGCCTGGCGAGCAAACCTGGCGGTACGCCGATTCCGGCTGAGCTTTATGAGTTGTTCCCCGTGCTCAAGCAGATGATCAACCGCCGCGGCGGTGACCTCTCGGGCGGGCAGCAGCAGCAGCTGGCGATTGCGCGGGCCCTGGCGGCTGGCCCCCGGCTGCTGGTGCTGGACGAACCCACCGAGGGCATCCAGCCCAGCATCATCAAGGACATCGGCCGTGTGATCCGCATGCTGGCCGACCGCGGGGACATGGCCATCCTGCTGGTGGAGCAGTATTACGACTTTGCCCAGGAGCTGGCCGACGAGTACGTGGTGATGGAGCGGGGCGCCGTGATTGCGGCCGGCCAGGGCAAGGACATGGAAGCCGATGGCGTGCGCAAGCTGGTAGCGATCTGAATGTCAAGACGAAGTTCCATCACAAATTTTGAACCCCCTCTACGATCTGGCTGAAGGCCCGGTCATCTATAGAGGCTAGACTGGCGGCCCATATGCATGCAGCTGCTGCTCCCCGCTACACCACCACCGCCATCGCCTTGCACTGGTTATTGGGTGTACTGATTGTGGGGATGTTCCTGGTGGGGCTGTACATGACCAGCCTGCCTTTTTCGCCGCAGCGCCTCAAGCTCTACAACTGGCACAAGTGGGCCGGCATCCTGGTGCTCACGCTGTCCTTTGTGCGCCTGATGTGGCGCCTCACGCACCGCCCCCCCGTTTTGCCCGCGGCCATCGCCATGGCCATGCCGCTCTGGCAGCGCTGGGCGCACCACGGTACACACGGCGCGCTCTACCTGCTGTTTTTTGCCGTGCCCCTGCTGGGCTGGGCCTACAGCTCGGCAGCCGGTTTCCCCATCGTGGTCTTTGGCCTGCTGCCCCTGCCAGACTTCATGCCGGTGGACAAGCCATTTTCCGAAACCCTCAAGCTGGCCCACCACTACGCGGCCTATGCGCTGGCGGCCTGTGTGCTGCTGCACGTGGGCGCGGCCCTCAAGCACCAGTTCGTCGACCGTGATGGTCTGATCGGCCGTATGTGGCCGGGCCGCGGCTGATTTATTCCCCAGGAGTTTTGATGCAAGTGATCCGTACTTTGGTTCTGTCCCTGGCCGTGTTGGCTTCCCTGCCCGCCCTGGCCCAGCAGAAGCTGGTGCCCGCGCAGAGCGAGATCGTCTTTGTGAGCAAGCAGATGGGCGTGCCGGTCGAGGGGCGCTTCAAGAAATTCGACGCGCAAGTGGCTTTTGATCCGGCCAAGCCGGCCACCAGCAAGATCGCCTTCACGGTGGACACGGGCAGCGCCACCCTGGGCGTGCCCGAGGCCGACGAGGAGCTGCCCCGTCCCCTGTGGTTCAACGTGGCCAAGTTCCCGCAGGCTACTTTCCAGTCCGGTGCCATCAAGGCCCTGGGCGGCGGCAAGTACGAGGTGGCGGGCAAGCTGGGCATCAAGGGCCGTAGCCAGGATGTGGTGGTGCCCGTGACGCTGACGCAGGCCGGCGCCGTGACCACGGCCACGGGCAGCTTCACGATCAAACGCCTGGTCTTTGCCATCGGTGAGAACCAGTGGGCGGACACCTCCATGGTGGCCGACGAGGTGCAGGTCAAATTCAAGCTCGCGCTGACCGGCGTGGGCAAGCTTTTTTAACCCGAGAAAGAGGAGACAGCCATGCGTAACATTTTCCTGGCCCTGATCGCCGCGTCCACGCTGCTGGCCGGCGCCGCACAGGCGCAGACGACCACCTACACCATTGACCCCAAGCACACCTTTGTGAGCTTCGAGATCGGCCACCTGGGCATTTCCACCAACCGCGGCCGCTGGGACAAGAAAGAAGGCACGGTACAGCTGGACAAGGCGGCCAAGAGCGGCAAGGTGGACATCACCATCGACCTGGCCTCGATCAACACGGGCACAGAGGCCTTTGACAAGCACCTGCGCAGCTCGGACTTCTTCGACACCGACAAGAACAAGACTGCCCGCTTCGTTGCCGACAAGTTCGTGTTCGACGGTGACAAGGTGAGCGAAGTCCAGGGCAGCCTGACCATGCTGGGCCAGACCCATCCGCTGACCCTCAAGGCCAAGAACTTCAACTGCGTCATGAGCGCCATGCTCAAGCGCGAGATCTGCGGCGGCGACTTCGATGGCATGCTGGACCGCACGCAGTTCGGCGTCAGCTACCGTGTCAACCTCTTCCCCAAGGACGTGCGCTTGGTGGTGCAGATTGAGGCCATCGCGCAGTAAGCGGCATTGCCCCGCCCCGGACATGCCGGCCTGGCGACAGGCCGGCTTTTTTCATGGCGCGTGGCTATGATGTCCGCTTCTTCTGGATAGCCGATCGATACCTGAGGGAGTTCTCATGCCCTATATGTTGATGATGCTCGAACCCGTTGACCAGCGCCGCACGCGCACCGAGGCCGAAGGCCGCGAGGTCTATGGCCGTATGGTCGCGTTTGGCGAGCAGCTGCGGGCGCGTGGCCAGCTGCTGGCGGTCGAATCGCTGGCCTCGCAGGAACACGCCACCCGTGTGCAGGTGCGCGCGGGCCGGGCCAGCCTGACGGATGGCCCCTTTGCCGAGGCCAAGGAAATGGTGGGCGGCTTTTTCCTCGTCAATTGCAAAACCCGCGAGGAGGCGCTGGAGCTCGCACGACAGTGTCCGGCTGCCGAATGGTGCACGGTGGAGGTACGCGAGACCGCGCCCTGTTACGAAAACTAAGGTTTCACTAAAACTGAGCGCTCACCAACTTTGGTCCAGAATATTTTCCGGACGGTTCTGTCGAAATCGCGTCTGCTGACTCGTCGTGCTTGTATCGGCCGGATGTTCCGGCTGCTTCCAAGGAGCAGGAGAGACCTATGCGTTTCATGATCATCGTCAAAGCCACGCCGCAAACGGAGACCGGCGTGTTCCCGCCCAATATGAGCGAAATGATCGCCATCATGGGCAAGTTCCACGAAGAGCTGGCCCAGGCCGGCGTGCTGCTGGACGCCACGGGCCTGGCGCCCACGGCCCAGGGCTGGCGTATCCGTTACGAGGGCAAAAACCGTCGTGTGATCGACGGTCCTTTCACCGAGAGCAAGGAGCTGATCGCGGGCTACACCCTGATCCAGGTGCGCTCGCGTGAAGAGGCGCTGGAATGGACCCGCCGTTTCCCCAACCCCGTGGGCGAGGGCATGAGCGCCGAGATCGAGGTGCGCCGTCTCTACGAGATGGAAGACTTTGCCGGCGTGATGCCGGCCAATTGAAGGAGCATGAACATGCTGAAGACCATCCTCATCATCGTCGCCGTGCTGCTGGCCGGCCTGCTGCTGTTTCCATTGACGCAGCCCGACACCTTCACCGTGCAGCGCAGCCGTCAGATTCAGGCGCCGCCCGAGAAGCTGCACGGGCTCATCAATGACATGCGGGCCTTCAACCAGTGGAACCCTTATGACAAGAAGGATCCCGCGATGCAGAGCAGCTACAGCGGCCCGGCTGCCGGCCCCGGGGCACGTTATGACTTCAAGGGTGGCAGCGAGGTGGGCGTGGGCAGCCTCACCATCACGACCAGCGCGCCCCTGCAGGTGGGCATGCGCCTGGACATGAGCGCACCCATGGAGGCGCACAACGACATCACCTTCACGCTGGCTCCG
>CAUPRZ010000280.1:0-4059 GCA_963513855.1 uncultured Hylemonella sp. | reverse complement strand
CCACTCCAGTAGTAGGAGGTGGGGACATGGCGCCCACGCTGTGCCTCTGTTGTGTCGAGCCAAGAGCTCAGGGCCGGTAGATGCATTTATCGCCCAGGGCCTGACGCTCCACGGTCACGGCAGAGAGGCCGGGCACCTTGGGCTGCAGTTCCTTCCAGATGAAGGCGCAGAGGTTTTCCAGCGTGGGGATGCCCAGACCGGCTACTTCGTCCAGGAAGTGGTGGTCCAGCTTGTCCCGCAACTCCTCAATCTCGCGGCGGATGTAGCCCAGATCCAGCACCATGCCGGATTGGCCTTGCGGTTCACCACGCACAAAGACCTCGGCGTAATAGGTGTGGCCGTGCACACGCCGACTACCGGCCGCCTCGATATCGCGGCGCAGGGTATGGGCGGAGTCAAAAAAGAAACGCTGGCTGATCTCAAACATCACCGAATTCCGATCATCTTGTGCGACTGGATGCCCAGCCGCCATTGCGGGTGTTGCTGGCAGTAGTCAATGGCACGTTCTGTGTTGGCCATGCGGTCTGGCCCATCCATGGGCTGCAGGAAAAAGTGCTCGAAAGGCAGACTTTCAAAACGTGCCGGGTCCACATCCACCTGCGGGTAGACCAGCTTGAGTTCATTGCCTTTTCTCAGCACAACCTCGGCATCCGCCTTGGGGCTGACACAGATCCAGTCCAGACCCGGCGGGGCCGGTTGTGTGCCATTGGTCTCCACGGCAATCGTGAAACCGCGTGCGTGCAAGGCCGTGGTCAGGGCTTCGTCCACCTGAAGCAGCGGTTCGCCACCGGTCAAGACCACGTAACGACCGGCGCGGCCCTGAGGTTCCCAGCTTTTCTCGATGGCCTCGGCCAGTGCATCGGCTGATGTGAACTTGCCGCCGCCTGTACCGTCCGTGCCCACGAAATCGGTGTCGCAGAACTTGCAGACAGCTGCGACCCGATCTTCCTCGCGCCCTGTCCAGAGGTTGCACCCCGCAAAACGGCAGAACACGGCCGCGCGGCCGGACTGCGCGCCTTCGCCTTGCAGGGTGTAGAAGATTTCTTTGACGGAGTAGGTCATTTCAGGGTTTTGCGGTGCGGGATGAGATTTTCGCAGGTTATCGCTCTCCGCGATGCACCCTTGCCCGCGAGACAAGCCGGGTCTCGCCCCGGCGGGCGAGGTACTTTTCTTTGCTTCGCCAAAGCAAAGTACCCAAAAGAAAGTTACTGCCCTGTCGGGGGCACATCCCGACAAAGCATCCCCGACCGGGCACAGGGTAAAGAAGAATCGAAGCCCTAGAATCCCCGCATGCTCCCCAGCGCCGCCCCGCATCAACCTTTAGCCGAACGCCTGCGTCCCAAAACCCTGGGCGAAGTCATCGGCCAGCAGCAGTTGCTGGGCGAAGGCATGCCCCTGCGTATCGCTTTTGAATCGGGCCAGCCCCACAGCTGCATCCTCTGGGGGCCACCAGGCACGGGCAAAACCACGATCGCGCGGCTCATGGCCGATGCCTTTGGCGCACAGTTCATCAGCATCAGCGCGGTGCTGGGCGGGGTGAAGGACATCCGCGAGGCGGTGGAGATGGCGCAAGTGGCGCTGGGCCAGGACAAGCGCACCATCGTTTTTGTCGACGAGGTGCACCGCTTCAACAAGAGCCAGCAGGACGCCTTTCTGCCGCATGTGGAGAGCGGGCTCTTCACCTTCATCGGTGCCACCACCGAGAACCCGTCCTTCGAGGTCAACTCCGCCCTGCTCTCGCGCGCGGCGGTCTATGTGCTGCAGTCGCTGAGCGAAGAAGACCTGAAGCAGATCGTGCAGCGCGCGCTGGACATTGAAGCCGTGCCGCCCATGGACGAGGCCGCGCGCGACCGGCTCATTGCCTATGCCGATGGCGATGCACGCCGCCTGCTCAACACGCTGGAGACGCTGGCCGTGGCGGCCACGCAGCAGAAGCAGGAGCGCATCAGCGACGACTGGCTGCTCAAGGTGCTGGGCGAGCGCATGCGCCGTTACGACAAGGGCGGTGAGCAGTTCTACGACACCATCAGCGCGCTGCACAAGTCAGTGCGTGGCTCGGACCCCGACGCCTCGCTCTACTGGTTCATGCGCATGCTCGATGGCGGGGCCGATCCGCGTTATATGGCGCGCCGTCTGGTGCGCATGGCGAGTGAAGATATCGGCCTGGCCGACCCGCGCGCCTTGCGCCTGGCGCTGGACGCGGCCGAGGTCTACGAGCGCCTGGGCACACCCGAGGGCGAATTGGCCCTGGCCGAGTGTGTGGTGTATCTCGCCATTGCGCCCAAGAGCAATGCGGTCTACAAGGCTTTTAACGAAGCCAAGGCCTTCATCAAGAAGGACGGCACCCGCCCGGTGCCCATGCACCTGCGCAATGCGCCGACCAAACTGATGAAGGAATTGGACTACGGCAAGGGCTACCGCTATGCCCACGACGAAGAGGGGGCCTACGCCGCAGGTGAGAGCTATCTGCCCGAGGGCATGGCCGAGCCGGGTTTCTACCGACCCGTGGAACGCGGGCTGGAGATCAAAATCGCCGAAAAGATGCGTACACTGCGCGCGCTGAACGAAAAGACTCGAAAACAGCACTGAATTGCGGGACCTGCCGCACATGGCATAAACATTGCGTCAGGACATTCATGGATATTTTTCTCCAACAGATCATCAACGGCCTGGTGCTGGGCAGCATGTATGCCCTGGTGGCCCTGGGCTACACCATGGTCTACGGCATCATCGGCCTGATCAACTTCGCCCACGGCGAGGTGCTCATGATCGGCGCCCTCGTGAGCTGGACGGTCATCGGCTTCCTGCAGCCCCTGCTGCCGGCCTGGCTGGTGCTGGTCATCGCCCTCATCGTGGCCTGCGCCCTGGCCGCGGCGCTGAACTACAGCATCGAGAAAGTGGCCTACCGGCCGCTGCGCAACAGCCCGCGTCTCGCCCCCCTGATCACGGCCATCGGCATGTCCATCCTGCTTCAGACGATCGCCATGATCATCTGGAAGCCCAACTACAAGTCCTACCCCACGCTGCTGCCCAGCACGCCCATCCCCATTGGGGGCGCCAGCATCACGCCCACACAGATCATGATCCTGGTCGTCACCGTCGTCACCCTGGCCGCGCTCATGTGGCTGGTACACGCCACCAAGCTGGGCCGGGCCATGCGTGCCACGGCCGAGAACCCGCGCGTGGCCGCCCTCATGGGCGTGCGGCCGGACCGCGTGATCTCGGCCACCTTCATCATCGGCGCCGTGCTGGCTGCCATTGCCGGTGTCATGTGGGCCAGCAACTACGGCACGGTGCAGCACAGCATGGGTTTCCTGCCCGGGCTCAAGGCTTTCACGGCTGCGGTCTTCGGCGGCATCGGCAACCTGGCCGGCGCCGTGGTCGGTGGCATCCTGCTCGGGCTCATCGAATCCATCGGCGCGGGTTATATCGGAGACCTCACGGGCGGTGTGCTGGGCAGTCACTACACCGACATCTTCGCCTTCATCGTGCTGATCGCTGTCCTCACGCTGCGCCCGTCGGGTCTGCTGGGTGAGCGTGTGGCAGACCGGGCTTGACGACCATGCAGATGAATTCCCGTCACCGTCTTATCGCCATCGTGCTGGCCGCCATCGGCCTGCTGGTGCTGCCCCTCATCCTGCAGGGCTTCGGCAATGCCTGGGTGCGCATCCTGGACATGGCCCTGCTTTTTGTGCTGCTGGCCCTGGGCCTGAACATCGTGGTCGGTTATGCCGGCCTGCTGGACCTGGGTTTTGTGGCCTTCTTCGCCATCGGCGCGTACATGTTCGGCCTCATGGCCTCGCCGCACCTGAGCGACCACTTCCCCGCCTTTGCCGCCCTCTTCCCCACCGGCCTGCACACGCCGCTGTGGATCGTGATTCCATTGGCGGTGCTGCTGGCCGGGGCGCTGGGCATCCTGCTGGGCGCGCCCACCCTGCGCCTGCGCGGCGACTACCTGGCCATCGTGACCCTGGGCTTTGGCGAAATCATCCGTGTCTTCCTGAACAACCTGGACCACCCGGTCAACATCACCAACGGGCCCAAGGGCATCGGCCAGAT
>CAUPRZ010000279.1:0-4076 GCA_963513855.1 uncultured Hylemonella sp. | reverse complement strand
CGCGTGTGATCAGGGGCAGTTGCGCGTTGAAGCCCGCAAACACCTTGGCAAACACCGGCAGCACAAAGAGGTTGATGATGACGATGGCGATCAACATGGCGATGACCACAAAGGTCGGGTAACGCAGGGCCTGCTTGATGCGCGCACGGGTGTCACGCTCGAACTCCAGGTGCTCGGCCAGACGCAGGAAAATTTCCGTCAGCTTGCCGGTCAGCTCACCAACACGCACCATGGCCACATAAAAGGGGCCAAAGACCTTGGGATGTCGGGACAGCGAAGTGGCCATGTCACGCCCCTGGTCCAGGCTGGCGCGCACATCCTTGATCACCTCGACCATGGCCGGCTTGTCGGTGGAGGACTGCAGGCCGGCAAAGGCGCGCAGGATGGGAACACCGGCCTTGTTCAGCGTGTACATCTGGCGCGAGAAGATCAGCACGTCCTCGATGACGATGGCGCGGCGTTTGAGCTGCTCCCACCAGTTTTCACGGGCCTGCACCTGCGGCGCGGCCTGGATATGTACCGGCGCCAGTCCCAAACTGAGCAATTGATCGGCCACGGCGTTTTCGGACACCGCGTCCAGCTCCCCCTGGATCAGCTCGCCCAGGCTGTTGCGTCCGCGCCATGCATAGATCGCCATGCGACAGCCTAATCCTCAAGGTCGTAGCCGACGCGCATGGCCTCGGCCAGCGAGGTGCGTCCCTGGCGCACGAGCTCCAGCGCGTGGTGGGTCAGGGTCTGGCCTGCCAGACGTGCACGCGCAGCACTCAGAAAGGCGGCCGGGTCGGAACGGCTGGCGGACTGCGTAAGCTCAGCGTCCATCTCCAGCATCTCGTAGACGCCCTGGCGTCCGGTGTAGCCCGTGCCATTGCAGGCCGAGCAGCCCCTGCCCTTTTGGGCCTGAAAACGCTCGCCCGGCTGCAACAGGCCGGACAGCCAGGCGACTTCGTTGGCATCGGGTTCATGGGGCTCGCTGCAGACATCGCAATTGATGCGCACCAGGCGCTGGGCGATCACGGCCTGCAAGGAGGTGGCCACCATATAGGCCGGCACGCCCATGTCCAGCAGGCGGAAAGGGGTGCTGGCCGCATCGCGCGTGTGCAGGGTGGACAGCACCAGGTGGCCGGTGATGGCGGCACGCAGGCCGATCTCGGCCGTCTCGGCATCGCGCATTTCGCCCACGAGGATGACGTCCGGATCCTGGCGCAGGGTGCCGCGCAGGACCTTGGCGAAGGTCAGCTCGATCTTGTCGTTGACCTGCACCTGGGTGATGCCCGGCAGACGGTACTCGACCGGGTCTTCGACCGTGATGATCTTGAGTTCTTCCGCCTTGAGTTCGGCCAGCGAGGCGTAGAGCGTCGTGCTCTTGCCTGAACCGGTGGGGCCGGTGACCAGGATGAGCCCGGAGGTACGGCCCAGCAACTGGCGGTATCGGCGCAGCATGTCGGGCGGCATGCCCACGTGGTCGAGCCGGCGCACGCCACCGTCGAGGCTCAGCAGACGCATGACGACGGACTCACCATAGGTGCTGGGCATGGTGGACAGACGCACGTCGATGGTCTGGTCTTTCAGGCGCACGCTGAAGCGGCCGTCCTGCGGCAGGCGTTTTTCGGAGATGTCCAGGCCAGCCATGAGTTTGATGCGCTGGGCCAGGGCGGCGCCGATGCGTTTCTCGGCCTGGGTCTGGGTCTGCAGCACGCCATCGACACGCACACGGATCTGCAGGCTGGACTCCATCGGCTCGATGTGGATGTCGGAGGCGCCGACTTGGGTCGCGTCCTCAAACAGGGACTGCAGCAGACGCACCACCGGTGCGCCTTCGGCACCGGCCGATGCAGTCAGCTCGCCGAAGTCGACGGCGTCACCGAGGTCTTTTTCGAGCGCGCGGGCCAGGCCGCTGATCTCTTCGGTACGGCGGTAGAGGCGGTCGCAGGCCAGGGCCAGCTGGCTCTCGGGCACGGCGGCAATGCTGATGTTGCGCTTGAGCAAGCGCGTGATCTCATCGTAGGCAAACAGGTCCAACGGGTCGGCCATGGCCACCAGCAGGGTGTCCCCCTTGTCCTCCAGCACCAGGGCGCGGAAACGCCGAGCCGCCGACTCGGGCATGAGCTTGACCACATCGCCACGGAAGGGAAAGGTCTTGAGGTTGATGAAGGGCACACGCAGCTGACGCGCCAGGGCATCGGCCAGCAACTCTTCGGTGATGACCCCGCTCTCGATCAGCAGGCGGCCGACCTTCTTGCCGGTCTGCTGTTGCAGGTCCAGCGTCTGCTGCAACTGCTCCTGCGAGATCAGGCGTTGCTGGACCAGCACATCGCCCAGACGCAGCTTTTCAGGCCGCCCCGGAGTGCGGGCACCAGCCGGTTTGGCGGGGGCTGCGGCAGCCGTATTCATGGGAAGTCCTTGCGTGACCATGTAACTATGAAAATAGTAGCACGCATGACATGCGCCGGGCTAGGGCAAGCCCGGAGAATGGGGAAATCAGTGCAAATGTCGCGGTTTTCGGCCACCCCCGTGGCCACCGCCATGCCCACCGCCCGAACCGCGCGGAGGCTTGCCAATTTCCAGCGAGTTGACCAGGGCGTCGAAACGATCGCCGAACAGGCGGTCAACCTCGCTCACGACACCGCTGAGCTCGGAGGCATCGAAATGACGCTCCATGAGATGGATCACGTCCTGCACCAGCAGGTCACGCTGCACCTGCATGATGGCCGCCGGATTGGGGCCGACAAAAAGCATCATGAAGTCATCACGCGACTCGGTGCCGGGCTCGGACTCTTCTTCGTCAAACTCGGTGTCATAGAAGGTCACTTCGATGGTGGCCCCGGCCTGCGAGAGCTCATTGAGGCTCATGCACATCTCGTCCAGCGATTGACGGAAATCCTCGTCACCCAGCACCGTCCAGCACAGCTGGAGGGTGTGTTCGGGCGCATCGAAGCGGATGCCTGGCTCGTCTTCGTAGTGGCTGTGCGCCCCTTCAGCCAGGGTCCGCGCGCCCGCATATTTCCACAAGGGTTTGAGCGCGTCCTGCAACTGGTTGAAGCCCACCTCCGCGCGCAGGAGCACCTGCCCATGCACATGGATTTCAAAGGGAGCGTTGTAACTGGCCATGTTGTTCTCTCAATGCTGCGCTAGCGCCATGGCTCCAGCACAGCATGAATCATTGGATGATGGTGCCCCGAGCCGGAATCGAACCGGCACGCCCCATTTCTGGAAGCGGCGGATTTTAAGTCCGCAGTGTCTACCAATTTCACCATCGGGGCCTTGCCGTCCCGGCATTGTCCCGCAAAAGGACAGCACCGGCCCATGCCCGGTCGCCAAGTATGGACGACCATCGCACGAGCAAGGAACTTGTGAAATGGAGCGGGAGAAGAGTCTCGAACTCTCGACCTCAACCTTGGCAAGGTTGCGCTCTACCAACTGAGCTACTCCCGCATGGAGTTCTGGAGGCGCGGGCCGGAGTCGAACCGACCTACACGGATTTGCAATCCGGTGCATAACCGCTTTGCTACCGCGCCCTGTCTGCCTGGGACCGGAATCGGGCCCATCCTAATAAAAAAGGGAAGCGGTCGCCTCCCTTTTTATGGAATATGGAGCGGGAAAAGAGTCTCGAACTCTCGACCTCAACCTTGGCAAGGTTGCGCTCTACCAACTGAGCTATTCCCGCGTTTCAAGCCCCAAATTATAGCGGCATTTTTTTGCGTTTTGCACCTGCCGCCAAATTTTTATCTCAGTGCTTGACGGACTCTTGCGACGCAGCCGCTGCCGGCGCCACCGGGGCTGCCACGGCGGGCTCTTCGTCGGGCAAGGGCGTGGGCTTGCGTTCCAGGGCGACCTCTAGCACCTTGTCGATCCACTTGACCGGCACGATGTCCAGACCGCTCTTCACGTTGTCCGGGATCTCCTGCAGGTCCTTGACGTTTTCCTCCGGGATCAGCACCGTCTTGATGCCGCCACGCAGGGCCGCCAGCAGCTTTTCCTTGAGGCCGCCGATGGCCGTGACCTCACCGCGCAGGGTGATCTCGCCCGTCATGGCCACGTCACCACGCACGGGGATACCGGTCAGTGCCGACACCATG
>CAUPRZ010000278.1:0-4082 GCA_963513855.1 uncultured Hylemonella sp. | reverse complement strand
CGCTTTTTCTCGGTGGTGACCATGCCCGAGACCGGATGGATCGCCTATGTGGGGGTGACGGTGGACCAGGTGTTTGCCGCGGAATGGCAGCGCGCCATCATTGAGATGGGGATAGCGTTGCTGGCCATGGCTGCGCTCATCCTGCTGGCCCTGTACATCTCGCGCAAGATCGTCCGGCCGATCCGCACGCTGGAGCGTGCGGTGCAGGCCGTGGAAAGTGGTGACGTGGATGTGCGCGCCGCGGTCGCCGGCCCGCGCGAGATTGCCGCGGTGGCCCAGGGTTTCAACACCATGGTGGAGGCCCAGCAGCGCCATGTGCAGGCGCTCAAGGGCAATGTGGACGAGCTGCGCATAGCCGCCACGGCCTTCGAGGGGCAGGAGGGCATGATGGTGATGGATGCCAACTACCTGATCCTGCGCGCCAACCGGGCCATGACGGAGATCACGGGTTACACGCCCGAGGAGCTGATCGGCCACACGCCCAAGATGCTGCGGGCCGACGGCAAGGAGCCGCCGGGTTTCTACGAGGAACGCTGGCGCACCGTGATGCGTGAAGGCAAGTGGCAGGGTGAGGTGCAGGGCCGGCGCAAGAATGGCGACATCTATCCCCGCTGGCTGACCATCACCGCGGTACACGGGGACGATGGCGCCATCACCCATCTGGTGACCTCCGAGACGGACATCACGGCGCGCAAGGCGGCGGAAGAGGAGATCACGCGTCTGGCCTTTTTTGACCCGCTGACGCTGCTGCCCAACCGGCGCCTGCTGATGGACCGCCTGCAGCAGGCCCAGGCCGCCAGCGCGCGCAGTGAGCGCCATGGTGCGCTGATGTTCATCGACCTGGACCACTTCAAGACCCTCAACGACACCCTGGGCCACCTCAAGGGGGACGAGTTGCTGCAGCAGGTGGCGCGGCGACTGACCGGCTGCATGCGTGAGGGTGACACGGTGGCGCGCCTGGGCGGCGACGAGTTTGTGGTGATGCTGGAGGCCTTGAGTGCCAGCGCCGAGGAGGCGGCCACCCAGGCCGAGCAGGTGGGCGAGAAGATCCTGGAGAGCCTGCGGCTGCCCTATGTGCTGGACGGGCAGGAGAAACGCAGCACGCCCAGCATCGGCGTGGTGCTGTTCATGGGCCATGAGGTGTCGATCGAGGAGTTGCTCAAGCAGGCCGACCTGGCCATGTACCAGTCCAAGACCCAGGGCCGCAACACCCTGCACTTTTTTGATCCCCACATGCAGGCGGTGGTGGCCGAGCACGCGGCGCAGGAGAGCAGCCTGCGCGAGGCGGTGCGTGCGCAGCAGTTTGTGCTGCACTACCAGCCGCAGATCCTGGGCCTGGGCCAGGTGACCGGGGTGGAGGCCCTGGTGCGCTGGGCCCACCCGCAGCGCGGCCTGGTGTCGCCGGCCGAGTTCATCCCCCTGGCCGAGGAGACCGGGCTCATCCTGCCGCTGGGTCTGTGGGTGCTGGAGGAGGCCTGTGCCCAGCTGGCCCTGTGGGCAGGGCGACCGGAGACGGCGCAGCTCATGATGTCGGTCAACCTCTCGGTCAGCCAGCTGCGCCAGCCGGATTTTGTGGACCAGGTGCTGGCCACGCTGCGCCGCACCGGGGCGGACCCGCGGCGGCTCAAACTGGAACTGACCGAGAGCCTGCTGGTGACCGAGGTGGAAAGCACCATCACCAAGATGAACGCCCTGAAAGCCCAGGGCGTGGGTTTCTCGCTCGATGATTTCGGCACCGGTTATTCATCGTTGTCCTATCTGAAGCGCCTGCCGCTGGACCAGCTGAAGATCGACCAGAGTTTTGTGCGTGACATCCTGGTGGACCCCAACGATGCGGCCATTGCCCGCATGGTGGTGGTGCTGGCCGATAGCCTGGGCCTGGCGGTCCTGGCCGAGGGCGTGGAGAACGAGGATCAGCGCGAGTTCCTGGCCGGTATAGGTTGCAACTCCTACCAGGGTTATCTGTTCAGCCGCCCGCTGCCCCTGGGGGACTTTGAAGCCTTCTTGCGGCGCGGTGGCACGGCTGGCTGAGGGCGGTGACGTAAATCCCCAGGCTGGACAAGGGCGCACGCGCTGATAAGATACCCGCGTGCACAAACGCTTCATCATCTTTCTGCTGGTTCTGCTGAACGTCTGGCAGGTCGCTTCGGCGGCCGGCCTGACACAGTTCTGGGCCGAGCAGACCGAGGCCATGGAGCACACCGTTATGCACTGGCAGGGCGAAGCGCACCACCACGACAGCCTGGGTCACGTGCATGAGGACGATTCGGGCGAGTCGGTCCAGCACATGATGGCCGACTGCTGCCTTCATCACTTTGGCGTCATCACGGCCCCCGTGCTCGTGATGCTGGAGCCCGTGCCCCAGCATGTGGCGCAGCAGGCCCAATCGGTGCCGCCTGCGCCTTATCTCGACGGCCTGCGCCGTCCCCCCCGAAACCTGAGCTGATCCTTGCCGCGTGCCGTGCCCTGTGGGGTGCGCGCGTGGTTGGCTTGCCCGTGGGCTGCCCTTGGTGGGCGGCGCGCGGGTCGTGCAGATCACTCTGGGGGTTCTGTGGTGTATTCCATATCAAGGTGTGTCCTGGCCTTTGTGCTGGGGGCGGCGCTCAGCGTCGCTCATGCGCAGCCGGCGGTGCCGGCCGACACACGTATTTCACTCAAGGCCGCGGTCGACGCGGCATGGCAACGTTCGGTGTCGGCCCGCGAGGCCGGTGCGCAGCAGCGCGGGGCCGAGGCGGCGCGCAGCGCGGCCGACAGCCTGTGGGCGCGTGCGCCCGCGCTGGAGCTGGGCCGGCGTGAAGGCCGCGGTGTGGCCAGCGGGCAGACCGAAAACGAAGTCGGCCTGGCCTGGCCGCTGTGGCTGCCGGGTCAGCGTTCGGCGCGGCAGGCGGCGGCCGAAGGGCAGACGCAGCTGGCGCAGGAACAGACCCGCGCCTTGCAACTGCGCCTGGCCGGCGAGTTGCGTGAACAGGCCTGGAGCCTGCGTCTCTTGTTGGCCGAGCTGGAGCAGGCACGGGCCCAGCAGCAGACCCTGCAGGAACTGGCGGACGATGTGGCGCGCCGTGTGCGTGCGGGCGACCTGGCCCGCGCCGACGCCATGGCTGCACGGGCCGAACTGCTGGCGGCACTGGCCCTGGGCAGCGAGGCCGAGCAGCGCCTGGCCGAGGGCCGCGCGCGTTGGCAGGTGCTGACGGGCCAGGCATTGGAGCCCGACCCGACCGAAGCCGAGGCTCCAGCCAACGCCATGCTCGACGAAGCACATCCCGAGCTGGCTCTGGCCGTGCGCCGACTGGCCTACAGCCGTCAGCAGCTGGACATCGTTCGGCACTCGCGGCGCGACGCGCCCGAGCTCAGCGTGGGTTACCGCCAGGAACAGAGCCCGGGCAGTACGTCGCAGAACAGCCTGGGCGTGAAGCTGCGCCTGCCCTTTGGCACGCAGGACCGCAACCTGCCGCTGGAGGCTGCCGCGCGTGGTGAGCTGGAGGTGGCCGAAACCACCGAGCAGCGTTTGCGCGAACAGCTGGGCGCGGCGCTGGAGAGTGCGCGCCTGGCACTGCGCAACGCTTTGACCCGGCGTGAGGCCGAACGTGAACGCGCCGCGCTGCTGCAGGAACGCGCAGGGCTTTTGCGTCGCGCCTTTGCGGCGGGCGAGCTGGCCCTGCCCGAACTGCTGCGTGCGCTGAGCACCGCCAACCAGGCCCAGGCGGCCTGGGCCCGTCAGGAGGCCGCGCTGGGTTTGGCGCGTGCCCGTTATCAACAAGCTTTGGGATGGTTGCCATGAAGACATGGATCTCTTTTTCTGCAAGTGCGCGTGTGGTCGCACTTGCGGGTCTGCTGGGCCTGTCGGGTCTGGCCTGGGCCGGCCCGGGCGCGCACGGCCCCAACGGCGAACACCTCGATACGCCGACGGCGATGAACGGCGCAGGCCTACCACGTGTGGAGGCGCACTCGGACCTCTTCGAACTGGTGGGCCAGCTGCACGAGGGGGAGCTGTCCCTGCTGATCGACCGTTATGAGAGCAACGAACGGGTGCTGGGCGCCAAGGTGTTGGTGGAGTCCGGCGGTATCGAGGCCGTGGCTACTTT
>CAUPRZ010000277.1:0-4096 GCA_963513855.1 uncultured Hylemonella sp. | reverse complement strand
TGTCGGCCACGGTCAGCAGGTAGAGGGCCGTCAGATACCGTTCGCTGCCGACCTGTTTGGCAAAGGCCGAGATGACGTCCGGGTCGCTGAGATCGGACTTCTGCGCGATGCGGCTCATCGACAGGTGTTCCTTGACCAGGAACTCGATCAACCGGGAATCTTCCCGCGAGATGCCGTGCTGGCGCGCAAAACGCCGCACCTCCTCGGCGCCCAGGTCCGAGTGGTCGCCGCCACGGCCCTTGGCAATGTCGTGGAAGAGCGCCCCGGCGTAGAGGATCCAGGGCTTGTCCCAGCCCGCGGCCAGCTGCGAGCAGAAGGGATACTCGTGCACGTGCTCGGCCATGAAAAAGCGGCGCATATTGCGCAGCACCATGAGGATGTGCTGGTCCACGGTGTAGACGTGGAACAGGTCGTGCTGCATCTGGCCCACGATGCGGCGGAAGATCCAGAGGTAACGCCCCAGCACCGAGGTCTGGTTCATGAGCCGCATGGCGTGCGTGATGCCACGCGGCTGTTGCAGGATGGCCATGAAGGTCTGGCGGTTGACCGGGTCGCTGCGGAAGGTCGCCGTCATCAGGCCACGTGCGTTGTAGAGCGCGCGCAGGGTGCGGGCCGACAGGCCCTTGGCGCCTTCGGTGGTCTGGTAGACGAGGAAGGTTTCCAGGATGGCGTGCGGCTCGCGCTGGTAGAGGTCGTCGCTGGCCACCTCGATCAGCCCCGATTTGTCGAGGAAGCGTTCGTTGATGGGGCGCGGCGCCTGGGTGCGCGGGTTGAGCCGCTCCTCGATATTGAGCAGCAGGATCTGGTTGAGCTGGGTCACGGCCTTGGCGGCCCAGTAGTAGTGGCGCATCAGCGATTCGCTGGCGCGCACCTTGGTCTTGACCTCTGAGGTATCGGAGTTGTAGCCGAAGGTGCCGGCCACGGCGGTCTGCAGGTCAAAAACCAGCCGGTCTTCACGCCGGCCCGCCACGACGTGCAGGCGCAGGCGGATCAGCTCCAGCATGGCCTCGTTGCGCTTGAGCTGGCGCACCTCGAAGGGCGTGGCCAGGCCCTTGCGGGCCAGCTCGTCCCAGCTCTTGCCGTAACCGGCGGCCTGGGCCACCCAGAGGATGATCTGCAGGTCGCGCAGGCCACCGGGGGATTCCTTGCAGTTGGGCTCGAGCGCGTAGGGCGTGTCCTCGAACTTGTTGTGGCGCTGCTGCATCTCCAGCGTCTTGGCCACAAAAAAGGCGCGTGCGTCCATGGCCTGGCGGAAACGCCAGCGGAAGTCCTTGAACAGGGCGGCGTTGCCGCAGATGGCGCGCGACTCCAGCAGCGCCGTCTGCACCGTCACGTCCTTGGCGGCCTCGGCCAGGCACTCGTCGACGCTGCGCACGCTGGAGCCGATCTCCAGGCCCGCGTCCCAGCAGCTGCTGATGAAGGTCTCGATGCGCTGGCGCAGAGCCTCGTCCGTGTCGGGCGACTGGCCTTCGGGCAGCAGCAGCAGCACGTCGATGTCGGAATGGGGGAAGAGCTCGCCACGCCCGAAACCGCCCACGGCGGCCAGGGTCGGGCCCGGGCCGAAACCGGCCTGCAACCACAGGGTCTTGAGCGTGTCGTCGGCCAGTCGGGCCAGGCTGCGTAGGGCCGCGTGCACGCCGCGCGTGGAGGCACCGCCGTGACCAACGGCTTGCAGCACCTCTGCTTTGCGGGCGCGGTACTGTTCTCGGAGGGTATGGGGAGTCGCTGTCATGGCGACGCTGGAACGCAAAATACAGGCCAGGCGGGTCAGGCGACAGCGGCGGCCGGCTGCACAAAAGCAGGCGGCGGCGGACTGCCGGCGGACAAGGTCAGCACCTCATACCCCGTGGGGGTGACCAGGATGGTGTGTTCCCACTGGGCGGACAGGGAATGGTCCTTGGTCACGATGGTCCAGCCATCGCCCAGCTCGCGCACTTCGCGGCGGCCGGCGTTGATCATGGGTTCGATGGTGAAGGTCATGCCGGGCTTGAGCTCTTCGCCCGTGCCCGGCTTGCCGTAGTGCAGCACCTGCGGTTCTTCGTGGAAGACCTGGCCGATGCCGTGGCCGCAGAACTCGCGCACCACCGAGAAGCCGTTGCTCTCGGCGAATTTCTGGATGGCCCAGCCCACGTCACCCAGGCGGGCGCCGGGCTTGACCTGCTGGATGCCGTGCCACATGGCGTCGTAGGTGAAGGAACACAGGCGCTTGGCGGCGATGGAGGCATCGCCGATGACGTACATGCGGCTGTTGTCGCCGAACCAGCCGTCCTTGATGACGGTGACGTCGACGTTGACGATGTCACCTTTTTTGAGCGGCTTGTCGTTGGGAATGCCATGGCAGACCACGTGGTTGACCGAGGTGCACAAGGAGGCCGGGTAGGGCGGGTAACCGGGCGGCTGGTAGCCCAGGGTGGCCGAGACGCTGCCCTGGTTTTTCATGCATTCGGAGGCCAGGCGGTCGATCTCGCGTGTGGTGATGCCCGGCTTGATGTGCGGGGTGATGTAGTCCAGGACCTCCGAGGCCAGGCGGCAGGCCACACGCATGCCCGCAACGCCCGCTTCGTCTTTGTAGGTAATCGTCATGGCCGTGATTATCTCAGCCTACGCAAACCCTGTTGCGGCCGGTCTCTTTGGCCTGGTAGAGCGCTGTGTCGGCGGCCTGGATCAGGGCGTCCAGGCCATGGCCATGCTCTTCCGTCGTGCAGACCCCGATGCTGATCTGGCAGGGGATGGCCTGGTCCTCGAACAGGAAGGGCTCGGCTGCGACCCGCTGCCGCAGCCGGTCGAGCGCGCTGTAGGCCACTTCACGGATCATGCCGTCCATGACGATGAGGAACTCCTCCCCGCCGTAGCGGACCAGCAGGTCCCCGGGACGGACGTGTTCGGACAGGCGGCGTGCCAGTTCCCGCAGCACGGCGTCGCCTGCCGGGTGGCCATGACGGTCGTTGATGTCCTTGAAATGGTCGGCATCCACCAGGGCCAGGGCCACGCTGCGGCGCGACTGGCGCGAGCGTTCCAGCACCCGCGGTGCGTATTTTTCCAGGCCGAGCCGGTTCAGGTGGCCCGTGAGGCGGTCGGTCATGGTCAGGCGGCTGAGTTCGGCGGCATGCCGGCTGGACACCATGAGGATCAGGCCAAAGGCGATCGCGATCTGCGCCATGGAGATGGCATACAGGGTCAATTCCTCCAGCAGCCGGGTCAGCCCGGGCGAGGCGTCTGCGGCAGGCTGAATGTAGAGGTAGATCGCCCGGCACCAGAGTGCCAGCCCCAGGGTGCCGAAGCCGGTCGCCGCAATCCACATGGCGAAAAGCTGATTGCCGCGCAGATGGCGGATCAGCAGCAGGACGCACCAGAGGTTCAGTGCCCCCATGACGAGGCCTGAGTAACTGAGCCGGGCGTCCTGGCTGGGATGCACCAGCACAAACCAGGCCGGACCGGCCAGGGCCAGCAGGGTCAGGGCGCCGACCCGCCAGGGCTGGGCGGGGCGCCGGCAGAACAGGTGCAGCCCCTCCAGCACCAGGGCCAGACCCAGGCCCATGAGCGCGTAACTGAGCCCGCCGTGGATCAGGGTGGGCAGGGAGGTGGACGAGCCCAGCACGATACCCAGGCAGGCGACCAGATTGCCATAGGCCCAAAGCCGCTGCTCGCGGAGCGCACTTTCCCCCAGGGCCGCAGCGGTCAGCAAGAGGGTGGTCAGACCGGTGATGCTGAGCTGCAGGATGAGCAGGGTATCGTGGTGCAGCATGCCGGTAAAATGTAAACCGTTTTCCGGGTTTGCGCTGCACATCATGTGTGGCGTGACTTGCGCTCCACCACTCAGGCCTCCTGTGACCCTGCACCTCTCCTCCTTCGACGGCGGCAACGCCCTCAGCCCTTTCCGCGTCCAGCAGCTCCTGCCCCGTCTGCAGGCCGTCCACGACAAGATCAGCGGCATCGCGGCGCGTTATGTGCATCTCGTGGCCTCCGACGCCGTGCCCTCAGATGCGCAAAAGCAGCAGCTGGCTGCCCTGCTGACCTATGGTGATCCCTATGCCGGCCCGGCCGAGGGCCCGCTGGTGCTGGTGGCGCCGCGTCTGGGCACGGTCTCGCCCTGGGC
>CAUPRZ010000276.1:0-4101 GCA_963513855.1 uncultured Hylemonella sp. | reverse complement strand
TATGTGCAGGCCGCCGCCGGGGTGGTGGCCGACTCGGTGCCCGAGATGGAGTGGCGCGAGACGGAACACAAGGCACGCGCCTTGATCCGGGCCAGCGAACTCGTGGAACAGGGTCTGGAGTGAACACCATGAAAAACATCAAATTGCTCATGGTGGACAACTACGACTCGTTCACCTACAACATCGTCCAGTACTTCGGCGAGCTCGGTGCGGAGGTGGAAGTCCACCGCAACGACGAGATCACGGTTGAAGAAATCGACGTGAAGCTCAAGGCTGGCCAGCTGGATCGCCTGGTCATCTCGCCCGGGCCCTGCTCGCCCATGGAGGCCGGCATCTCGGTGGCGGCCATCCGCCACTTCGCGGGCAAGCTGCCCATCCTGGGCGTCTGCCTGGGGCACCAGAGCATCGGTGCGGCCTTTGGCGGCAAGATCATCCGCGCGCAGCAGCTCATGCACGGCAAGACCAGCGACATCACGACCACCCGTGAAGGTGTGTTCGCCGGCCTGCCTGAACGCTTCACTGTGAACCGCTACCACTCGCTGGCCATCGAACGCGCGAGCTGCCCGCCCGAGCTCAAGGTGACGGCCTGGACCGAAGATGGTGAGATCATGGGCGTGAAGCACCAAACCTTGGCCATCGAGGGTGTGCAGTTCCACCCCGAATCCACCCTGACCGAGCACGGCCATGCCATGCTGAAAAACTTTCTGCTTCAAGCCTGAGGACAACAAGAACATGACCCAGCCCTACCAGATCACCCCGCAGGAGGCGCTGCAACGCGTCATCGAGCACCGCGAGATCTTTCACGACGAGATGCTGCACATCATGCGGCTCATCATGAGCGGCGAGATGTCGCCCGTGCTCATGGCCGCCTTCATCACCGGCCTGCGTGTGAAGAAGGAAACCATCGGCGAGATCACCGCCGCGGCGCAGGTGATGCGCGAGTTCTCGACCAAGGTGAACATCGCTGACAAAAAGCATCTGGTCGACATCGTCGGCACGGGGGGGGACGGCGCCCACACTTTTAATATCTCCACCTGTTCCATGTTCGTGGCGGCCGCTGCGGGTGCCAAGGTCAGCAAACACGGCGGGCGCAGTGTCTCCAGCAAAAGCGGCAGCGCCGACGTGATGGAGTCGTTGGGCATCAACATCAACCTCAAGCCCGAGGCCATCGCCCAGTGTGTGGTGGAGACCGGCGTGGGTTTCATGTTCGCGCCCAACCACCATCCGGCCATGAAAAACGTGGCGCCGGTGCGCCGTGAACTGGGTATCAAGACCCTCTTCAACATCCTGGGCCCGCTGACCAACCCGGCCGGTGCGCCCAACATCCTCATGGGCGTGTTCCATGCAGACCTGGTGGGCATCCAGGTGCGGGCCCTGCAGCGCCTGGGCACCGAACACGCCGTGGTGGTCTACGGCAAGGACGGCATGGACGAGATCAGCCTGGGCGCAGCGACCCTGGTCGGTGAATTGAAGAATGGTCAGGTCACCGAGTACGAGATCCACCCCGAAGACTTTGGCCTGACCATGGCCAGCACGCGCGCGCTCAAGGTGGACACGCCCGAGGCCTCCCGGGCCATGCTGATGTCGGTGCTGGACGGCAAACCCGGGCCAGCCAGCGACATCGTGGCGCTGAACGCCGGCGCGGCTCTTTATGCGGCCAATGTGACGGACAGCATGGCCGCGGGTGTGCTCAAGGCGCGGGAGGTCATTGCTTCGGGCGCGGCCAAGGCCAAGCTGACGCAGCTGGTGAGTGTGGCGCAGCGTCTGGGAGTGGCAGCATGAGCGACATCCTCGACAAGATCGTCGCCGTCAAGCGGGAAGAGATCGCAGCCGCTCTGAAGAAGACCTCGCTGGCCGCCATGCGTGCCGATGCCGAGTCGCGTGTGCTCACGCGTGACTTTGTCGGTGCCTTGCGCCAGAAGATCACCGCCGGCCAGGCCGCGGTGATCGCTGAAGTGAAGAAGGCCAGCCCCAGCAAGGGCGTGTTGCGCGAAGACTTCATCCCGGCCGACATCGCCCAGAGTTATGCCGAGGGCGACGGCCAGGTGAGCGCCGCCTGCCTTTCGGTGTTGACCGATCGCCAGTTTTTCCAGGGCCAGCCCGACTACCTCAAGCAGGCGCGGGCCTCCTGCCAGCTGCCCGTGCTGCGCAAGGATTTCATGGTCGACCCCTACCAGATCTACGAATCGCGAGCCATGGGCGCGGACTGCATTTTGCTGATCGCTGCCTGTCTGGACGATGCCCAGATGCGGGATCTGGAGGCCATTGCGCTCGGGCTGGACATGGCCGTGCTGGTCGAGGTGCACGACGGCGCCGAGCTGGACCGCGCGCTCAAGCTCAAGACGCCGCTGCTGGGCATCAACAACCGCAACCTGCGCACCTTTGAGGTCACGCTGGACACCACCCTGGCCCTGCGCGAGCGGGTGCCCGCCGATCGGCTGCTGATCACCGAGTCCGGCATCCTGGGGCGTGCGGACGTCCAGCGCATGCGGGCGGCGGGTGTCAACGCCTTCCTCGTGGGCGAGGCCTTCATGCGCGCGCCCGATCCGGGCCTGGCCTTGGCCGAACTCTTCGCCTGATGGCGCAGACCGAGCTTTTTGCCGTGCCAACGGCGCCCGATCGCCTGTCGGCCTGGGCGCCTGCGCAGTGGCCGGTGGCGCCGGACTGGCAGGCCTTGGTGTCGGATTTCCTGGCCAGTGCGGCCGGTCAGGGCTTGGCGCAAAAGCTGACCGCCCGGCTGGACGCGGGCGCCGTGGTCTATCCGCCGCAGCCCCTGCGGGCGCTGGAACTGACACCCCTGCACCAGGTGCGGGTCCTGATCCTCGGGCAGGACCCGTATCACGGGCCCGGCCAGGCCGAAGGGCTGGCTTTTTCCGTGGCGCCGGGCGTGAAGCTGCCGCCCTCCCTGCGCAACATCTATCAGGAGCTGGCCCGGGATCCGGCCCTGGCACCCTGGAGCCAGCCGGCCGACGGCTCCCTGCTGTCCTGGGCGCGCCAGGGCGTGCTGCTGCTCAATACCTGCCTGACGGTGGAGGACGGTCAGCCCGCCAGTCACGCGAATGATGGTTGGGAAGTGCTTACTGATCGCCTGGTCCGGGCGGTCGTGGCGCAGCCTGAGCCGGTGGTTTTTCTGCTTTGGGGTGCGCATGCGCAAAAGGTGGCCGCTGCCGCAGGCCTGTCGGCGGCGGCTGGCCGGCATCTGGTGCTCACGGCCAACCATCCCTCGCCGCTGTCCGCGCGACGTCCCCCGATCCCCTTTCTGGGCTGCGGCCATTTCAGCCGTGCGCGTGCCTTTCTGTGCGAGCAGGGCCGGGGTGATCTGCGTTGGTGAAGAACTTCCAGTGCCGCTGCCTCGCTGGCGCCATGATTTCATGGCATAATCCCGGGTTCGCCGTGGAGAGGTGGCCGAGTGGTTAATGGCAGCAGACTGTAAATCTGCCCTCTTACGAGTACGCTGGTTCGAATCCAGCCCTCTCCACCAAGTGATGAGTTGATTTTGGAGCGCGCTTGCGGGCCGATTGCCGTGATGCTTGCAAGGCAGGTTTGTGCGGGGTTCGTATAGTGGTAATACCTTAGCCTTCCAAGCTAAAGCGAGGAGTTCGATTCTCCTACCCCGCTCCATTGTTGATTTGTTGTGATGGCGAAAGAATTTGCCCTTTTGGCTCAGTGGTAGAGCACTCCCTTGGTAAGGGAGAGGTCGCGGGTCCGATTCCCGCAAAGGGCACCACTTTCAGGTGCGCGGTCTGTAGCCGTCGCGTCTTGGTGTTTGAAGTCGTATTGCATTTCGCATCCTTTCTGGAGATTTGAAACATGGCAAAAGAGAAATTTGAGCGGACCAAGCCGCACGTCAACGTGGGCACGATTGGCCACGTTGACCATGGCAAGACCACGCTGACGGCGGCCATCACCACCGTGCTGGCGGCCAAGTTTGGCGGTTCGGCCAAGGCCTACGACCAGATCGATGCGGCCCCCGAAGAGAAGGCCCGCGGCATCACCATCAACACCGCCCACGTGGAATACGAGACGGCCAACCGCCACTACGCCCACGTGGACTGCCCTGGTCACGCCGACTACGTCAAGAACATGATCACTGGTGCCGCC
>CAUPRZ010000275.1:0-4124 GCA_963513855.1 uncultured Hylemonella sp. | reverse complement strand
TGCTGGCCCAGGTGGCCACGGGTTCACGGTAGCCCTCGCGCACCAGGGCCTGAGCCGCCAGGTGCAGCACGATCTCGGGACGGGCAGCTTGCACCACACGCGCCACAGCCTCGGCGTCACGGATATCGACCACATGGTGGTCCAGCGTCTGCGCCACGCCAGCCAGCTCAAACAGGCTGGGCTGTGTGGCCGGCGCCAGCGCCAGGCCCGTGACCTGCGCGCCCAGGCGCTGCAGCCAGAGCGCAAGCCAGGCCCCCTTGAAGCCCGTGTGCCCGGTGAGCAGCACGCGCTTGCCGCGCCAGAAGGCGGCGTCAGGCCCAGCCAAGTTCATTCCCAGACCTTCCAGGGCGCACGACCCGAGGCCCAGAGCTCTTCCAGCAGGTTCTTCTCGCGCAGGGTGTCCATGGGCTGCCAGAAGCCGTGGTGGGCGTAGGCCCGCAGTTCATCAGCGGCGGCCAGGCTGGTCAGCGGTTCGGCCTCCCAGGCTGTGGCGTCGCTGGCAATACGCGTGATGCAGCGCGGCGAGAGCACGAAGAAGCCCCCGTTGATCAGGCCGCCGTCGCCGCGTGGTTTCTCGGCAAAACCCGTCACCGCTTGGCCGTCCATCTGCAGGGCGCCGTAACGCCCGGGCGGCTGCACGGCCGTGACGGTGGCCAGCTTGCCGTGCGCCTGGTGGAAGCGGATGGCTGCACTGATGTTCACATCAGCCACGCCATCGCCGTAGGTAAAACAGAAGGCCTCTTCGTCCTTCAGGTAGTCAGCCACACGCTTGAGGCGCCCGCCGGTCATGGTCTGCTCGCCCGTGTCCACCACGGTCACACGCCAGGGTTCGGCGTGGCGGTGGTGGATTTCCATGCGGTTGTTCGCCATGTCGAAGGTCAGGTCCGAGGTGTGCAGGAAGTAGTTGGCGAAGTATTCCTTGATCACGTAACCGCGGTAACCGCAGCAGATCACGAAGTCGTTGACGCCATGGGCGCTGTAGATCTTCATGATGTGCCAGAGCATGGGTTTACCCCCGATCTCGATCATGGGCTTGGGCTTGAGATGGGTTTCTTCGGAAATCCGGGTGCCCAGGCCGCCGGCCAGGATGACTGCTTTCATGGTGTGACGCAGCAAGCGCTCTATATAGGTAATCGCAAGAATACGGCAGGTCGGCCCTTGGGAACAGCGGAATTGCCCGGTGTTTTTGCAGCAATTCCTTCATTTCCGCCCGCCCCGGCTTTGTAGGATGAATTCCGACACGCGACTGCCGCTTTGCCCTTCAGCAAGCACAGCCGGTGGCTGATTCAAGTTTCGCGCCCGACCTTCAGAATCAAGCCCAACGCGAAACCCAAGAATTGCGCTGCAAAGGAGCCTTAAATGACCGACGACCAGATGAATGCCGAGATCCGCGAAGCCAACCTGACCTACCTCATGCTGGCGCAGAACCTGATCCGCAAGGACAAGGCCGAGGCGCAGTTCCGACTGGGGCTCTCGGAAGAATCCGCCGACTTGATGGCCGCCCTGTCCCCCGCCCAACTCTCCAAGATCGCCTCCAGCAGCATGCTGCTGTGCCGTTTCCGCATGGACGACGACGTGGTCTGGAGTCTGCTGACCAACCAGGCCGCACGCAAGGTGGACAACGATGCCACCACCCGCCTGCACGCCAGCATCCTGATGGCCGGCCGCCACGCCGAAGCCATCTGAACGAAAGAAACGCACCATGGCCACCGCCAAAAGCGTCCTCAACGAATCGCGCCAGATCGAACGCGCCGTCGCCCTGATCAAACTGGGCGCGCGCCTGCAGGTGCTGGAAAGCGAGACCGACCTGTCCTACGAGCGCCTCCTGCGCCTGTACAAGGAAGTCGCGGGCAAGTCCCCCTCCAAGGGCCAGCTGCCCTTCTCGACCGACTGGTTCCTGACCTGGCAGCCCAATATCCACGCCTCGCTCTTCCTCAACATCTACGAGTACCTGGGCAAGGTCAGCTCGCTGGAAGACATCGACGCCGTGATGAAGGCCTTCCGCCTCTACAGCGAGCAGATCAGCACGCTGGAGATGGAGCCCCTGTTGTCCGTGACGCGCGCCTGGCGCCTGGTGAAGTTCGTGGACAACAACATGCTGTCCATGACCAAGTGCTCCAAATGCGGCGGCCACTTTGTCTCCGAGCCCTACGAAAACTCCCGCCACTACATCTGCGGTCTGTGCGAGCCTCCGGCACGTGCCGGCAAGGGCAACAGCGCGGGGGGCATCCTGTTGCATTAGGGTTTTCTGGGGTATTTCCGGAAACAGGGGGCGCATTCGCCCCCTTTTTTTCGTAGCGCGAGGTCACCCCTTTCCCCTAGAATGGTTTGGCACCGGGAATCCCGCCCCTCACCCCATCACCCCTAACGACCCCACACGCCCATGCTAGTCATCGTAGGTTACGTCGTCGCCATGGGCTGCATCTTCGGGGTGTACGTCGTGCACGGCGGCAATATCGGCGTGATCCTGACCGCCCTGCCCTTCGAACTGATCACCATCTTCGGCGGCGCCCTGGGCGCCTTTGTGGTGAACAACCAGCCCAAGGTGCTCAAGGCCACCATCGCCATGATCCCGCAGGCGCTCAAGAGCTCCAAGTACACCAAGGACCGCTACCTGGAGCTGCTGGCCATGCTCTACGACATCCTGCAGAAGGCCCGCAAGGATGGCCTGATGGCGATCGAGAAGGACGTCGAGAACCCGCACGAATCGCCCATCTTCCAGAAATACCCCGTGGTCGGCAACGACCACCATGTGATCGAGTTCACCACCGACTACCTGCGCATGATGGTCTCGGGCAACCTCAACGCCCATGAGATCGAGTCCCTGATGGACAACGAGATCGAGACCCACCACCAGGAAGCCCACGGCCCGATCGCCGCCATCGCCCGTCTGGCCGGCGCCCTGCCGGCCTTCGGCATCGTGGCCGCCGTGCTGGGTGTGGTCAACACCATGGGCTCGGTGGGCCAGCCTCCGGCGGTGCTGGGCGGCATGATCGCCTCGGCCCTGGTCGGCACCTTCCTGGGCATCCTGCTGGCCTACGGCGTGGTCGAGCCCCTGGGCGGCCTGCTGGAGCAGAAGGCCCAGGACGGCGCCAAGGAGCTCGAGTGCATCAAGTCCACGCTGCTGGCCAGCATGCAGGGCTACAACCCCTCCACGGCCATCGAGTTCGGCCGCAAGGTGCTGTTCTCCACCGAACGCCCGACCTTCCTCGAACTTGAAAGCCACGTGCGCGGCAAGAAGTAAGCAGCCGCAGCCAGGGAACCCCTCATGGCCACCGACGCCAAGAAGCTCCAGCCCATCATCGTCAAGAAGATCAAGAAAGGCGGCCATGCAGCGCATGGCGGCGCCTGGAAGATCGCGTACGCCGACTTCGTGACGGCCATGATGGCCTTCTTCCTGCTCATGTGGCTGCTGGGCTCGACCTCCAAGGGCGACCTCAAGGGCCTGTCCGACTATTTCAGCTCCCCGCTCAAGGTCGCCATGGCCGGCGGCAGCGGCGCCGGCGCCAGCCCCACCATCCTGCCTGGCGGTGGTGCCGATCTGGCGCAGACCGTGGGCCAGAACCAGCAGGGTGAAAGCGCCGACCCATTGCGCAAGAAACGCGCGCTCCAGGAGGCGCGCGCCGCAGCGGCGCGTGAGGACGCCCGGCGTCTGGCCTCCCTCAGCGCCAAGATCAGCGCCGCGATCTCGAACAACCCCAAACTCAAGCAGTTCAGCAACCAGATCCGCCTGGAGACCACCCCCGACGGCCTGCAGATCCAGATCGTCGACGAACAGGGCCGCCCCATGTTCACCAGCGGCAGCGCCATCGTCCAGCCCTATATGCGCGAGATCCTGCGCGAGATCGGTGCCGCCCTCAATGGCGTGGAAAACCGCATCAGCCTGGACGGTCACACCGACCAGACGCCTTTCTCCGGCGGCCTGCGGGGCTACAGCAACTGGGAACTCTCGGCCGACCGCGCCAACGCCTCGCGCCGCGAACTGGTGGAAGCCGGCATGCCCGAGGACAAGCTGCTGCGCGTGACCGGCCTGGCCTCCAGCAGCCTGCTGGAGCCCGAGAACCCGGGCGCCCCCATCAACCGCCGCATCAGCATCCTGGTCCTGACCCGCGAGGCCGAAGAGC
>CAUPRZ010000274.1:0-4140 GCA_963513855.1 uncultured Hylemonella sp. | reverse complement strand
GCACGCGACCAGACCGATGTGAAACGCATCAAGTCCTACCTTTCCGTCTGACCCCTCCCCTTTTCATTTTCTCTACGTCCACAAAGGAGCATGACCATGGCCGAAGCCCTCATCAAAGTTGACCTCAAGCAGTCCGCCTACAGCAACCCCCAGGTGCACAACCGCTGGCACCCGGACATTCCCATGGCGGCCTGGGTCAACCCCGGCGAAGACTTCATCCTCGAGACCTACGACTGGACCGGCGGTTTCATCAAGAACAACGACAGCGCCGACGACGTGCGGGATATCGACCTGTCCATCGTCCACTTCCTGACCGGCCCCGTGGGCGTCAAGGGCGCCGAGCCCGGTGACCTGCTGGTGGTGGACCTGCTGGACATCGGCGCCAAGGACGAGAGCCCCTGGGGCTTCAACGGCTTCTTCAGCAAGAAAAACGGTGGTGGTTTCCTGACCGACCACTTCCCGCTGGCGCAGAAGTCCATCTGGGACTTCAATGGCATGTTCACCAAGAGCCGCCACGTGCCCGGTGTCGAATACGCCGGCCTGATCCACCCCGGCCTGATCGGCTGCCTGCCCGACAAGAAGATGCTCGACGCCTGGAACGCGCGCGAGCAGGAACTGATCGACACCGACCCCACCCGTGTGCCTGGCCTGGCCAACCCTCCCTTCGCCGCCACCGCCCACCTGGGCAAGCTCACGGGTGATGGGGCCAAGAAGGTCGCCGCCGAAGGTGCGCGCACCGTGCCCCCGCGTGAACACGGCGGCAACTGCGACATCAAGGACCTGTCGCGCGGCTCCAAGGTGTTTTTCCCGGTGTATGTGGACGGCGCAGGTCTCTCCGTGGGTGACCTGCACTTCAGCCAGGGCGATGGTGAGATCACCTTCTGCGGCGCCATCGAGATGGCGGGCTGGGTGCACATGCGCGTGAACCTCATCAAAGGCGGCATGGCCAAGTACGGCATCAAGAACCCCATCTTCAAGCCCAGCCCCATCACGCCCAACTACAAGGACTACCTGATCTTCGAAGGCATCTCGGTGGACGAGGCCGGCAAGCAGCACTACCTGGACGTCAACGTGGCCTACCGCCAGGCCTGCCTGAACGCCATCGAGTACCTGAAGAAGTTCGGCTACAGCGGCGCGCAGGCCTATTCCATCCTGGGCACGGCCCCGGTGCAGGGCCACATCAGTGGCGTGGTAGACGTGCCCAATGCCTGCGCCACGCTGTGGCTGCCAACCGAGGTCTTCGACTTCGACATCAACCCCACGGCCGCCGGCCCGGTGAAGATGATCGACGGCAGCATCCAGATGCCGATCTCGCAGGACGTGAAGTAAAGACTAGGACTCCCGCATGCCCACCTATGACTACGACTGCCCGGACTGCGGGGGCTTCGAAGCCCTGCGCAGCCTGGCGCAGCGCAACGAGCCCTGCAGCTGCCCGGATTGCGGCACCGTGAGCACCCGTGTGGTTGTGGCCGGGCCACGCCTGGCCTGCCTGAGTGGCGAGACACGCAAGGCTTATGAGACCAATGAGCGGGCCTCACACGCACCGCGTTCATCGCGTGATGGAAGTTATGGGCGGCTCAAACATCCGGCCGGGTGTGGCTGTTGTTCCACCAGTGGTAAACGTGGGTCTACCGTGACGGCGGCGGATGGCAGCAAGTCATTTGCGGGCAAACGGCCCTGGATGATCAGTCACTGATCCTTCGTCGGGTCAGGGCATCGGTGCCGTGTGCCGCGGCACAGGGGCCCTGCCTTTTGGGGTCACCCGCCCCACCGGCACAGTGACCACAACCGTGCTGTGTTCGCCCGGCTTGCGCAGGTCACCATGGGCCTCGATGCGCAGACCCAGTTCGCCCTGCGGGCCCGCCAGTTCCGAAAACAGGTGGGCCACGGGCACAACACAGTCCCAGGAGCCGCGCTCACGCGGTCCGCAGGCCACCTGACTGCGCAGGACCACACGCTCGTCCGGCTTGTCGCGGACAAAGGTGTAGACCTCAACCTTCGAGAGGGGATCGGTGGCGATGAAGCTGAGCTGGAGCTGAGCGGCCCGATGGTCGAGGCGTGTGGGCGTGACGCCGAAGACCACAAAGGGCGCATCGTTGGACAGGTAGACCGTGCGCGAGGGCCAGCCATCCAGCGTCGACACCGCGCCGCTCGGGCCGGTGGCCAGGCTGGCTGCGAGCACGACCATGCTCGCCAGGACCTTCGTCTGGTTTCCCATGCTTGTCTCCTGCCTCTGTCGTGGGGCCATTCTGGCCCTGGCGCCCCCTACGTCAATCAACGTATTCCCGAGGGCGAGGGTGCTGCCCAGAATGCAATTTCGTTCAACCGCATCCACGAGGGCGACCACCATGATCCACGGCGATATTTCCAGCAGCAACGACACCGTCGGCGTCGCCGTCGTCAACTACAAGATGCCGCGCCTGCACAGCAAGGCGGAAGTGCTGGCCAACGCCCGCAAGATTGCCGACATGGTGACGGGTATGAAGCAGGGCCTGCCGGGCATGGACCTGGTGATCTTTCCCGAGTACAGCACCCACGGCATCATGTACGACGCCAAGGAGATGTACGAGACCGCCGCCACTGTGCCCGGTGACGAGACCGCCATCTTTGCCGAGGCCTGCCGCAAGGCGAAAGTCTGGGGCGTGTTCTCGCTGACCGGCGAGCGCCACGAGGAACACCCGAACAAGGCGCCCTACAACACGCTCATCCTCATGAACGACCAGGGCGAGATCGTGCAGAAGTACCGCAAGATCATGCCCTGGGTGCCCATCGAAGGCTGGTACCCGGGCAACTGCACCTACGTCAGCGATGGTCCCAAGGGGCTCAAGGTCAGCCTCATCATCTGCGACGACGGCAACTACCCCGAGATCTGGCGCGACTGCGCCATGAAGGGTGCCGAACTCATCGTGCGCTGCCAGGGTTATATGTACCCGGCCAAGGACCAGCAGGTGCTCATGGCCAAAGCCATGGCCTGGGCCAACAACACCTACGTGGCCGTGGCCAACGCCGCGGGCTGGGACGGTGTGTACAGCTACTTCGGCCACTCGGCCATCGTCGGCTTTGATGGCCGCACCCTGGGCGAATGCGGTGAAGAGGAATACGGCATCCAGTACGCAGCCCTGTCCAAGAGCCTGATCCGCGACTTCCGCAAAAACGGCCAGAGCGAGAACCACCTCTTCAAGCTGGTGCACCGCGGCTACACGGGCAAGATCAACTCGGGCGAAGGCGACACCGGCGTGGCCGCCTGCCCTTATGAGTTCTACGGCGAGTGGATCCGTGACCCCGAAGGCACACGCAAGAAGGTGGAAGCCTTCACGCGCAGCACCGTGGGCACGCCGGAATGCCCGATCGAGGGCATCCCCAACGCGCCGGCGGCCCACCGCTGACGCCGCGCCCCCGTGCAGCGCGACCTGGACGCCGCCGACCCGCTGGCGGATTACCGTGTGCCTGTGCCGCCCTGGTACCGGCCGGCGGCACACGAAGTGGACCTTTACGAACACGCCTACGACCACCGCCTGCCCCTGCTGCTCAAGGGGCCCACGGGCTGCGGCAAGACGCGTTTTGTCGAGCACATGGCCTGGAAGCTGGAACGCCCGCTGATCACCCTGGCCTGCAACGAGGACATGACGGCAGCCGACCTCGTGGGCCGCTGGCTGCTCGATGAACGCGGCACGGTCTGGCAGGACGGCCCGCTGACCCTGGCCGTGCGCCATGGCGCCATCTGCTACCTGGACGAGGTGGTGGAGGCGCGCCAGGACACCACCGTGGTCATCCACCCGCTGACCGACGCGCGCCGCCTGCTGCCGCTGGACCGCAAGGGTGAACTGGTGCACGCGCACCCGGACTTCCAGCTGGTGGTCTCCTACAACCCGGGTTACCAGAGCCACAGCAAGGACCTCAAGCCCTCCACACGCCAGCGTTTTGCGGCGCTGGAGTTCGACTACCCGCCCGAGGCCGTGGAGATCGAGATCGTCGTGCACGAAGCCCGGGTCACCCCGCACCTGGCCGCCCGCCTGGTGGAACTGGCGCGGCGCACCCGCACCCTGCGTGAGCGGGGTCTGGCCGAAGGCGCTTCGACCCGCATGATCATCTACGCCGCCACGCTGATCCGCGACGGCGTGGACCCGCGTGAGGCCTGCG
>CAUPRZ010000273.1:0-4168 GCA_963513855.1 uncultured Hylemonella sp. | reverse complement strand
CGATGTACCAGACCCAGTCGTAGCTGCCCGTCGCATCGAAGACCTGGCCGCCGAGCCAGGCACCGAGGAAGCCGCCGATCTGGTGCGTCAGCATGACCAGGCCGAACAGCGTGGCCATATGTGACACGCCGAAGAACTTGACGACCAGGCCGGCCGTTGGCGGGACGGTAGACAGAAAGGTCAGGCCCATGACCGCCGCGAAGACCAGCACCACGGGCCCGGTCTTGGGCGCGAAGACCAAGACGAGCACAGCCAAGGCACGCGTGGCATAGACCAGGGACAGCAGGGACTTCATGCGCCAGCGGCCTACGGCCCAGCCCATGGCCACACTGCCCACGATGTTGAAGAGGCCCAGCAGGGCCAGCGACCAGGCGCCCCATTCCGTCGGCAGACCGCACAGGGCCACGACACCGGGCAAGTGCGTCGCCAGGAAGGCCACGTGGAAGCCACAGACGAAAAAGCCGGCTGCCAGCAGCAGATAACTCGGCGTGCGCAGCGCCTGGCGGATCGCCTCACCGGTGCTCATTTTTTTCGTGGCGCCGGGCGCGGCGCCCTGCCCCGCATGCCCCTGCAACACGTAAGCCGCCGGCAGGGCCAGCAAGACCAGCAGGCCCATGACCTGCATGGCCACCGACCAGCCCGCGCCGGCCATGAGCACCGCAGCGATCGGCGCCATGAGGAACTGCCCGAAAGAGCCGCCCGCGTTGACGATGCCACTGGCCAGCCCACGCTTCTCGGGCGGCGTCAGACGCGCGGCCGCGGCCATCAGCACCGCCGGGCCGGCCATGCCCGCACCACCCGCCGCGAGCACACCGATGGCCAGGATGAGCCCGGCCGTCGTGGTCATATAGGGTGTGATGAAGGTGCCCAGCGCCACGAGCGCCACGCCCAGCAACAGCACACGCCCGGCCCCGACGCGGTCGGCCAGCGCACCCGCGAAGGGCTGGGTCAGCCCCCACCAGAGCTGGCCGAAGGCAAAGGCTAGGCTGATGCTGCCCACGCCCAGGCCGGTCGAGGTGTTGAGGGCGCTCATGAACAGACCCATGGTCTGGCGCACGCCCATGGTCAGGGCAAAGGTTCCGCCTGCGGCCAGCAGTACCAGCCACAGGGCCCAGACGCGGACGTCACCGCGCTTCGTTGGTGTATCAGACATCGTCTGCTCCGGTTTCTTCAGGCGTCAGCAAGGCCAAGGCCTCGTCGATCAAGGTATGCAGGGCCAGCACGCGTTCCACGCCCAGGATCTGGTTGAGCTGCTCCTGCGCCGCGCGCCAGCGGCGCTGGGCCTCGGCGCGCTTGAGCAGCCCCGGGTCGGTGGCGACCACCAGGCGACTGCGCGCGTCCTCGCCGGGCAGGATTTCCACCAGACCCTGGGCCACCAGAGGCTGGAGATTGCGTGACAGCGTGGAGGCGCTCATGCGCATGGCCGCCGCCAGGTCCACCGGACGCACCGGCCCGAGCTTGACCACGTGCGACAGTAGGGAGTACTGCGTGACCTTGAGTCCGGTCTTGAGCAGCTCCGCGTCGTAGTGGCTCGTCACGCGGCGCCCGAGCTGGCGCAGCTTGAGATTGGTGCAGCCCTGGGGGCGGGCGGGAGCATCCGCCCCACTTCGGGTCTGGGTTCCGGTGGTCATGGCTAATAATTGTATATGCAACTGTTGCAGATACAATAACTTCTGTTTACAACCCTGTTCCAAGGATGACTATGAGCAGTCCCTCCCAACTCGATGCTTGGCTGGCCCAGGAAGAAGAAGTCTTGGCCTGCATCAACGCTGGTGTTGGCGTCGGGGTTTCACGCCCCGAGCAGGTGGCCGGCAAGAGCGGGCTGGAACTGATGCAGGCCATGCTGCGCGGCGAGCTGCCCTTTCCGCCCATCGCCCAGACCCTGGACTTCCAGCTCATGGAGGTGGGCGCAGGCCGCGCCGTGTTCCAGGGCCGCCCTGGCCCCGCCCACCTCAACCCCATGGGTGGCATCCACGGCGGCTGGTACGCCACCCTGCTGGATTCGGCCCTGGGCTGTGCCGTGCACACCCTGATGCCGCCGGGACGCGGCTACACCACGGCCGAGCTGGGCGTGAACCTGGTGCGCGCCATCCACCCCGCCAAGGTCACGCGTGTACGCGCCGAAGGCAAGGTGCTGCACTGCGGCCGCCAGCTGGCCACGGCCGAAGCCCGACTGGTCGGCCCCGACGGCACGCTCTACGCGCACGCCACCACCACCTGCCTGGTTTTCGAAGTTCCGGCACAATCCCGCGCATGAGATTCCTGCACACCATGCTGCGTGTTGGCGACCTGCAGCGCGCCATCGACTTCTACACCCGTGTCATGGGCATGCAATTGCTGCGCACCACCGACCGGCCCGAACAGAAGTATTCACTCGCCTTCGTGGGTTACGAGAGCAACCCCGGCCAGGCCGAGATCGAGCTGACCTACAACTACGGCGTCGACAAATACGAAATGGGCGGCGCCTACGGCCACATCGCACTGGGTGTGAACGACATCTACGCCACCTGCGAACAGGTCCGCGCCCAGGGCGGCAACATCACCCGCGAGCCCGGCCCGGTCAAGGGTGGCAACACCCTGATCGCCTTCATCACCGACCCAGACGGCTACAAGATCGAGCTGATCCAGCGCGACGACTGAGGGCAGGTACGGCCAGGCCGGACTGCAGCGTCACTTTTTCGCCATAGACAAAGGCCTCCCCGTGCGACTGGCCACCGGACAGGGTCGACTCGCGCTAGGATGAAGCTGTTCCGGCCATCTCCCGCTGCCGGAGACGACCACTCCCCGCGAGGTTCTGCGCCTTGAAAGTGTCCGCCCTGTTCCAGCACGCCCTGGCTTCGGTAGCGTCCGAGCCGGAAGTGCTGCACGACTGGCGCAACCGCATCCTCTCGACCATCCTGATGTTCGTCGCCGTGCTGGGCACGCTGACGGCCATCCCCGGCATCTGGCTCGCACTGCAACAGGGCCTGTGGAGCATCGCCTGGATCGATGGGGCCGCCATGGCCTGGGTCCTGATCCTGTGGAAATACCCGCGCCTGTCCTACCGCGCGCGCACCTGGAACCTGCTGGCCCTGATCTACCTGCTCGGGGTCTGGTTCCTCTTCCTCGTCGGGCCGGTCAGCCAGATCTACCTGATGTCCTTCCCGGTCATGGCCGCGCTGCTGCTGGGCCTGCGTCCCGCGCTGGTCGCCCTGGGCGTCAACGCGCTCACGCTCATGACCATCGGCTACCTGGGCAACACCGACCTGCACGTCGTGGGCTTCGAGTCCCGTCCTTTTGTCGAGTGGGTGGTCATCACCATCAATTTCATCTTCATCAACACCATCATCACCATCTCCTGCGCCGTGCTGCTGCAGCAGCTGGAACGCTCGCTGGAACGGCAGCAGGTCATCACCCGCTCGCTGGAGCAGGGGCAGGAGGATCTGCAGCGGCTCAACGCCGAGCTGCAGCACACGGCCGAGGCGCTGAACCGCATGGCCTACTACGACGAGCTCACCGGCCTGCCCAACCGCCGCCTGCTCATGGACCGGCTGTTCCAGGCCCAGGTCGGCACACGTCGCAAGGCCCAGGGCGCCACCCTGCTCTACCTGGACCTGGACCGCTTCAAGAACATCAATGACGCACGCGGCCACGCCGCCGGCGACGCCCTGCTCGTCGCGGTGGCCCAGCGCCTGAGCGGCCTGGTAGGTGAGGCTGACATGGTCGCGCGCCTGGGGGGTGACGAGTTCGTGCTGCTCTCACCGCACGCTGCCACCGACGCCGAGGGTGACGCCCATGCCGCCCGTAGCGTGGCGGGCAAGGTCAGGGCAGCCTTCGATCGCCCCTTTATGGTCGCCGGCCAGCCCTACGCCGCCCACCCCAGCATCGGCGTGGTCATGCTGGGCGGCTCGGTGCAGACGGCCGAAGAGTTGCTGCGCGACGCCGACACCGCCATGTACCGCGCCAAGGCGGCCGGACGCAACCGCATCTCCTACTTCGAAGCCACCATGCAGCAGGAGGTCGAGGCTCAGCTCGAACTCGAGAACGAACTGGCCCAGGCCATCGAACAGGAGCAGCTGGCCCTGCACCTGCAATCACAGGTGGATGCGGACGGCAATGTGGTGGGTATCGAGCTACTGCTGCGCTGGACCCACCCGACGCTGGGTGCCATTCCGCCCGGACGCTTCAT
>CAUPRZ010000272.1:0-4176 GCA_963513855.1 uncultured Hylemonella sp. | reverse complement strand
CTTCACTGCGCCGCGCCGGCCACACGGTGCGTGTCTGTGACGTGCGCCCGGACGTGGCGCAAACTTTTGCCAAAGATGGTGGTGTGGCCTGTGCCACCCCCGCCGAACTGGCGCGGGGCTGCGACATCGTGGTCAGCGTGGTGGTGAACGCCGCGCAAACTGAAGAGGTCCTGTTCGGCCCGCAGGGCGCAGCCGCCAGCCTGGCGCCTGGCGCCTTGTTTGTGATGTGCTCCACCGTCGATCCCAACTGGTCCGTCGCGCTGGAGAAGAGGCTGCAAGACATGGGCCTGCTGTACCTGGACGCACCGATCTCGGGGGGGGCCGCCAAGGCCGCTTCCGGGCAGATGACGATGATGACCTCCGGCCAGCCGCAGGCCTACGCCAAGGCGGGTGAGGTGCTGAGTGCCATGGCCGCCAAGGTCTACAAGCTGGGCGACCGCGCAGGTTTCGGCAGCAAGGTCAAGATCATCAACCAGCTGCTGGCTGGTGTGCACATTGCCGCAGCGGCGGAGGCCATGGCCCTGGGCCTGCGCGAAGGCGTCAACGCCGATGACCTGTATGAAGTCATCACCCACAGCGCCGGCAACAGCTGGATGTTCGAGAACCGCATGGCCCACGTGATCAGCGGTGACTACACACCGCTCTCGGCCGTGGATATCTTTGTGAAAGACCTGGGCCTGGTGCTGGACACAGCACGTTCCAGCAAATTCCCCCTGCCGCTGTCGGCGACCGCGCACCAGATGTTCATGCAGGCCTCCACAGCTGGTTTTGGCCGTGAGGATGACTCGGCCGTCATCAAGATCTTCCCGGGCATCACCCTGCCGGCCGCGAAGTGAGGACGCCATGCGCATACTGATCACCGGCGGCAGCGGGTTTCTGGGCACCAGCCTGGCGCGGGCCCTTCTGCAGGCGCCGACGCTGCACCTGGAAGGTCGCGGTGACAAAGCGCTGACCGAGTTGTGGCTGACCGATCTGGTTGCACCCCCACAGGACTTGTTGCAGGATGCCAGGGTACGCGCCATCCCGGGGGATCTGAACGAGTTGCTCAGCAGCGGAACACTGCCGCTCGCGGGTGTGGATGCGGTGGTGCATCTGGCCGCCGCCGTGAGCGGTGAGTGCGAGGCTGATCTGGACCTGGGCCTGCGCAGCAATCTGCACAGCAGCCTGGCCCTCTTGCAGGCAGCACGTCACCAGGCGAAGCAACCCATGTTCGTGTTCGCCAGCTCCGTGGCGGTTTTCGGCGCCAGTGCGGGCCGGCCCTTGCCTGCCAGCATTCCCGATGACTACTTGCCCACGCCCCAGAACAGTTATGGCACGCAGAAGTTCATGGTCGAGCAGCTGGTGACGGATTTCTCCCGTCGCAGCCTGGTGCATGGCCGCAATGTGCGCCTGATGACGGTCTCCATCCGGCCGGGGCGTCCCAATGGCGCAGCCTCCAGCTTTCTCAGTGGCATGTTCCGCGAGCCGTTGGCAGGCCAAGCCAGCGTGGTGCCTGTGCCGCCCGAGACCGCCGTTGCGCTGGCCTCCACCGGCAACACGGTGCAGGGCCTGATGGCGGCGCTCTGCACACCGGCCCAGACCTGGGGTTCGCCCCTGGCCGTCAACCTGCCTTCGCTGAGCACCACCGTGGGCGAGATGGCCAAAACCCTGGAGCAAGTTGCGGGGCCGCGTGTAGCCAGTCTGCTCGAATGGAAGGTTGACCCGAAGATCCAGGCCATCGTCAGCAGCTGGCCTAGCCGTTTTGACACGCACCGCGCCCGCGCGCTGGGCCTGCTGCCCGCTGCGTCGGTGCAGAGCCTGATCCGCTCTTACGCAGCCAGCAACCCGCAGGCCATCAACTACCCACTCCAGTTCACCGTATCCCCATGAGTCAACCCTTGCTCGGCTGTATCGCCGACGATTTCACCGGCGCCACCGATTTGGCCAACAACCTGGTCCGCGCCGGCATGCGCACCGTGCAGATCATCGGTGTGCCTGCGGACGGGCAGGGCGTCGACGCCGATGCCGTCGTCATCGCGCTGAAGTCCCGCACCATTCCTGCCGCAGAGGCCGTGGCGCAATCCCTGGCGGCGCATGCCTGGCTGTGTGCACAGGGCGTCACGCAGATCTACTTCAAATACTGTTCCACCTTCGACTCCACACCGCAGGGCAATATCGGCCCGGTGACGGACGCCCTGCTTGATGCGATCCACGGCCCGGGCCAAGGCTTCACCATCGCCTGCCCTGCCTTTCCTGAAAACCAGCGCACGGTGTTCAAGGGCCACCTGTTTGTGGGCGACGTGCTGCTCTCGGACAGCGGCATGCGCCAGCATCCGCTGACCCCCATGACCGACGCGAATCTGGTCCGGGTGATGCAGGCCCAGACCCGCAGGAAAGTCGGGTTGGTGGACCACAGCACGGTGGCTGCCGGTCCTGAGGCGATACGACTGGCCTTTGCCCAACTTCAATCGCAGGGTGTGGGTGTGGCCATCGTCGATGCCGTCAGCAATGCCGACCTCATGCGCATGGGCCTGGCGCTCGATGGCATGCCCTTGGTCACCGCCGGTTCAGGGGTGGCCATCGGTCTGCCGCAAAACTGGGTTTCCAAGAGGCAGCTCGTTAGCAGCGCACAAGCCGGGCAACTCGCGCCGGCCAGCGGTAAACAGGCCATTGTGTCGGGCAGCTGTTCGGTGGCCACCAATGCGCAGGTGCATCACTGGCTCAAGGCCGGCAAGCCAGCCTTTTCCATCGATCCCCTGGCTATCGCTGCCGGGGCTGATCTGGTGGCCCAGGCCCTGGCCTGGGCCAAACCGCATCTGGCGCAGGGCCCGGTCCTGGTCTATGCCACCGCTGAGTCACAGGCCGTCAAGGCCATCCAGAGCCGGCTGGGCGCGCAGGCGGCCGGTGAGCTGGTGGAGCAAACACTCTCGAAGATTGCCCAGGGCCTGGTGCGCCTGGGTGTGCGTCAGCTGATCGTGGCCGGTGGTGAAACCTCGGGGGCGGTGGTGCAGGTCCTGGAAGTGGATCGCATGGTGATCGGCCCCCAGATTGATCCCGGCGTACCATGGACGAGTGTGAAGACCGGTACCGCACCGGGCGAGACCGTGCACATCGCCCTCAAGTCCGGCAACTTCGGCAGTGAAGATTTTTTCAGCAAGGCATGGGCCCTGCTCAACAACGCGAACGCATGAACACCGATTCCCTACGTCAGGACATTTGCCAGACCGGTGCCTCGCTTTATGCGCGCGGCTATGTGCATGCCAGTGCCGGCAACATCAGCGTGAAGCTGGCCGACGGCAGCTTTCTGATCACCCCCACCGATGCCTGCCTGGGGACGCTGTCCGCGCAGGACCTGGCCCATGTGGATGCTAAGGGTGTGCAGTTCAGCGGTGCGCGTGCTTCCAAAACGCTGGCCTTGCACCAGGCCATCTACCAGTCCTCACCTGCTGCCCGCTGCATCATCCACACCCATGCCACCCATCTGGTGGCCCTCACGCTCAAAGGCGTCTGGCATGCCGATGACATCGTGCCGCCCATCACGCCTTATTTCGTGATGAAGGTCGGGCATGTGCCGCTGATTGCTTATCAGAGGCCCGGCCACCCTGATGTGGCTATGCAAGTGGCCGAGACCATCCACCGGTTTGACCAGCGTGCCACCCCGATCCGGGGTGTCATGCTGGAGCGGCTGGGCCCCGTGGTCTGGCATGAGACCCCGGCCCAAGCCAGCGCCGTGCTCGAAGAACTGGAAGAAACCGCCCGCTTATGGCTCATGTCCAATGGCCAGGCCTCAGCACTGGACGCATCCCGCATCGAGGAATTGCGCCAGAGTTTTGGCGCTATCTGGTAACACCGAAGACTCGCACACCATGCTTCAATTTGCTGCGAACCTGAGCATGCTCTACAACGAGCACGCCTTCATGGATCGATTTGCCGCTGCGGCCAAAGACGGTTTCAAGGCCGTTGAGTATCTCTTCCCCTATGACTTTGATGCCCAGGATCTGCGGCTACGCCTGCAAGACCATGGGCTGACGCAGGTGCTGTTCAATGCGCCGCCAGGCAACTGGGATGCAGGCGAACGAGGCATGGCTTGCCTGCCTGGACGCGAGGAAGAATTCCGGCAGGGTTTCCTGCGCGCGCTCCACTACGCCGAAGTGCTGGACTGTCCCCGCATCCATGTCATGGCGGGGCTGATGTCGG
>CAUPRZ010000271.1:0-4184 GCA_963513855.1 uncultured Hylemonella sp. | reverse complement strand
CGGCGGTACGCTGCAGATCGGCAATGGCGGTGGCAGCGGTGCGATCACGGGCAATGTGCTCAACAACGGCACCCTGGTCTTCGACCGCAGCGATGCGAGCAGCCTGGCGGGCGTGATTTCCGGCACCGGTCTGCTGGTCAAACGAGGGGCGGGCACGCTTGCCGTCGTCAGCAACAGCGGGTTCAGTGGCGACACCCGGATCGATGGCGGGACGCTGCAGTACACCAGTTACACGCAAGGCGCTGGCCAGACGCTGGGCATTGCTGCATCCAGCACCTCGGACTACGGTAAGCTGGCTGTGACCGGCGCTGCCACCTTTGTGGCTGACAGCAGGATCGACGTGGATGTGGCCAGTGTCAACACGCTGGCGCAGGGCGAGACGCTCGCTGGCGTCATCACCGCAGGGACGCTGAATGCATCGACTTTCACGGTCACCGACAACTCCACCCTCTTCAATTTCATGGCGCTGGTCAGGGGCCAGGCCGTGGATCTGATGGTGGTCTCCAGCGTCTCGGTCGCCGAGACCGTGCAGACGGACGGGTCACCGTCAACGAGCAGCGCAGCGCAGGTGCTCGACACCATCATCAACGGATCACCGAGCGGCGACATGGTCAACGTCGTGCATGCCCTGGGCCAGCTCGGGACTTCACGCGGGGTGGCGCAGGCCGTTGCGCAGACTCTGCCTATCGGGTCCGACGCGCAAGCCATCCAGGGAGTGCTGTCCTCCTTCGGCCAGGTGCTCCAGGGCCGCCTGGGAAGTACGGGCTTGTCGGCGGGTGATGCCCTCTTGAACCAGCAGGTCTGGGGCAAGGGTTTTGGTTCCCGGGCGGATCAGAACAGCCAGTCCGGCACAGCCGGCTTTGCGGCGGATACCGGGGGGCTGGCGCTGGGGGCGGATGCGGAGGTGTCGCCCGGGTCGCGTGTGGGGGTGGCGTACGGGTATGCCAAAACGCGTGTGACGGGCCATACGGATGTGTCGGGGGCGGGCCAGAATGCGGACATCGCTTCGCATGTGCTGGCGCTCTACGGCAGCACGCCGATGGCTGCAGATCTCGACCTGGTGTACCAGGCCGATGTGGGCCTGAGCAACAACAAGGGTTCGCGTTTTATCAATTTCGGGGGCTTGAACCGGGTGGCGACGTCGTCCTATCAGACGTATACGCTGCATGCGGGTGTGGGTTTGAACAAGACGCTGACCTTGAGTGAGGCGACGACGTTCATCCCGGGTGTCCGCGCTGATTATGTGTGGCTGCGCAGTGAGGCCTACTCAGAAAATGGTGCGGGGGGGCTGAATCTGAATGTGGCCGGGAACACGACGAATGCCTTGCTGCTGGGCGCCGATGCACGTGTTGTGCATCGGCTCGATGCACGCTCCAGCCTGAGTGCGAATGTGGGCGTCGCCTACGATACGATCAACAAGCAGGGCCTGATCGTGTCCACCTATGCGGGGGCGCCAGGCCTGTCGTTATCGACCCAAGGCATGGCGCATTCACCGTGGCTGATGCGGGGGGGGATGGCTTACAGCCACAAGACAGCAGCCGGGACGGATCTTGCGCTGCGTTATGACACAGAAGGGCGTGATGGTTTTATCCATCAGGTCGTCTCGGTGAAGGCGACCTGGGCGTTTTGACGATGGCCTCATTTTTGTCGTGACATGAGCAGGTACTGGCTGATCACGGTCGTGCTGGCCTTGTCTGCCTGCAGCACCTTGTCGCCTGAGGAGCGCGATCAATCCGCACGCAAGCTTGCGGTTCAGGCCGGCTGGCAATCGCAATCGATCACCGCTGGCCGCTTTCTCCTGCTGTCCCTGCATCCTGAGCCTACAAGCCAGGCCGTCGACGAGCTGGCAATTTTTATCGAAGGCGATGGCCTGGCCTGGCTGGACGCGCGCGCACCCTCGTCTGACCCGACGCCGCGCAGACCTCTGGCCCTGCAACTGGCGCTCTCTGATTCACAGCGCACGGTGGCCTATCTGGGCCGCCCTTGTCAGTACGATCCGGCCGGCACGCCACAGCGCTGCCGGGTCGCGGACTGGACGCAGGCGCGCTACTCGGCCGAGAGCGTGGCGGCGATGAATGTGGCGATCGATCATCTCAAACAGACCTTCCAGGCCCGCCGTGTAGTGCTGATAGGTTATTCGGGCGGCGGCACCATCGCCGCATTGCTGGCCACACGGCGCCATGATGTGGCTCTGCTGATCACGGTGGCAGGCTTGCTGGATCACGCGGCCTGGACACAAGCGTTGCGCATCAGCCCGCTGACCGGCTCGCTCAACCCGGCCGACGAATGGGCACAGCTCAGGCAGATACCGCAGATCCACTATGTTGGCGGCCAGGACCGGCAGACCGGGCGGCTTGCGCTGGGCCCGGCGCTGGACCATCCCGCGCCTCGGGTGCGTGTGATCGAGATGCCCGACTTCGATCACGACTGCTGCTGGGTGGATGCCTGGCCGCGCCTCGTACGCGAATAAGCACAGGTCTAAGCCCAGCGCTGTTTCAGATAAGCTTGTGACCATGCAGGGGAAGCCGGGAACCACAATTCAAGTCATGCTGGTGGAGGACGATGTGTCCTTCCGTGCCTCCGTACTGGCAGCCATCGAAGCCGCGGGAGACGTGCGCATGGCGAATGTGGCCGAGACCCGTCAGGCTGGCCTGGCCTTGCTGGAAGGCGTGGCGGCCGATGTCCTGATCGTCGATCTGGGCCTGCCCGATGGCTCGGGCATTGATGTCATCCGTGCCGCACGCTCGGCCTGGCCATACTGTGAGGTGATCGTGGCCACCGTCTTCGGCGACGAGGACAAGGTGCTCTCGGCCATTGAGGCCGGCGCCCACGGCTACCTGCTCAAGGACGCACTGCCGGCTTCGCTGGTGGACGAGATCCGCAGCGTGCACGCGGGCGGCAGCCCCGTGAGCCCCATGATCGCGCGCCAGCTCTTGCGACGCCTGCAACCCGAGGCGGCGGGCGTGGTCACGCGTGTGGAGCGGCCGGATACGGACGACAACCTGTCGGGCCGCGAGGCCCAGGTGCTCGAGCGCATGGCCCTGGGTTACACCATGCAGGAGACGGCGGATTTCCTGGGCGTGGCCATGAGCACGGTGCAGACCTATGTGCGCCGTATCTACCAGAAGCTCGGTGTGAATTCCAAGGTGGAGGCCATCGACGCGGGTTACCGGCGCGGCCTTCTGCAGGGGCGTTGATGCGCAAGCTGTCGCGCTGCCTGCTCGGTGGGCTGGTGCTGGTGCTGGGCAGCACCGGGCTGGCAGCCACGCATTTTGTGCAGGCGCAGCGCCTGGTGCTGCCCGCTGTGGCCGACGAATTTCGTGTGCCCGGCAAGACGCAGGCAGAGTTGACCGCCGAAGGCTGGGAGACCGTGGCCCTGCCCGATGTGGGCCTGGTCCGCACACCGGGCGAGGCGCAGACCGGCCAGGTGCAGACGCTGTGGTACCGCTACACCCTGCCCGACGCGCAGTGGGCCGAGCCGCAGGACCTGTATTTCTATCTGCCGCGCTGGCAAACCGTGGGCCAGGTCGCGATCTACGGAGACAGTCGGCTTCTGTGGCGTTCGCAGGGCGATATCGTGTGGAACGGCTTCAACCAGCCGGTCTGGGTGCCGCTCGATCCACCGGGGCAGGTGCAGCGGCCGCGAGTGATCCTCCTGCGCATGGACAGCGTGCCCGGCCTGGGCGGCGGCATCACCAGTGCCTGGGTGGGCACGGAGGCGGAACTGGGCCAGGGGTATCAGCTACGCCTGGCCCTGCAGGTGCATCTGCTGCTGGCCACCATGGTCGCCTTCCTGGCACTGGGCCTGTTCGCCCTGGCCGTGTGGTGGCGACGGCGTCAGGAAAGCCTGTACGGCCTGTGTTTCATCGCCTCGGTGTTTTTCGTGGCGCGCTGCCTGCATTTCGTGACGCCGCTGGACCCCGCGCTGATGTCATCGGCCTGGTTCGGCTGGATCAGTGTCAACGCGGTGAGCTGGCTGGTGGCCACCATCCTGCTGTTCAACTTCCGCTTCTGCCATCGGCGCTACCCCTGGCTGGAGCGGGGCATCATCGGCAGCATCGTGCTGCAGGCACTGTGCACCGTGCCCTGGCTGGCCGGCAGCGCGGCGGTGGCGTCGGCTTCTTCCTTTCTGTATCTGTTCGTCCTGCTGTTCACCACGCCGGCCAGCATCCTGGCCGTGCGCG
>CAUPRZ010000270.1:0-4184 GCA_963513855.1 uncultured Hylemonella sp. | reverse complement strand
CGTAGTCCCAGCGGTCACCGTGGAAGACACTGGTCAGCAGGGGCGTGCCCAGGATGTCGCGTACCTGGATGCGGCTCATGCCGGGGCGCAACACTGCCACCTGCTCGCGCGTGACCACATTGCCCTGGACGATGGGCACCTTGTAAGGCGTCAGCCAGCCGCAGCCGGCCAGCAGGGCCAGGACCGCAGCCAGAAACAAAACCATGCCATGACGCACGGAAACATGATGAAAAATAAGCATGAAACTGGCACTGGCGATATGATCGGCCATTGTAGCGGCTGGGCCTGTGGCGCCCTGGGCCGCTCCGGAGGAAACAAGCCCATGAACACCATCGACGAACTCAAGAGCACCGGCCTCAAGGCCACACTGCCCCGCCTGAAGGTGCTGGAGATTTTTCAAAAAGGCGCCCAGCGCCACATGAGCGCGGAAGACGTGTTCCGCGTGCTGCTGGAAGACCGCTCCGATGTGGGCCTGGCCACGGTCTACCGTGTGCTCACGCAGTTCGAGCAGGCGGGCATCCTGACGCGCAGCAACTTCGAGGGCGGCAAGGCCGTCTACGAACTCAACGAAGGCCAGCACCACTACCACCTGGTCTGCCTGGATTGCGGCAAGGTCGAGGAATTCTTCGACGCCCAGATCGAGGACCGCCAGAACGCCATCGCCAAGACACGCGGCTTCAAGCTGGCCGAACATGCCCTGAGCCTCTACGCCCACTGCACCAAGGACAAATGCCCCAGCCGCGCCACGGGCACGCCCCGCATCGGCCACGGCGGTCATCACTGATTCAGGCACTACGCCACAAAAAAACCCGGGCTGGTCCCGGGTTTTGTTTTGGCGGCAGGACGACTCAGCCGCCTTCGCCCATGGCCTTGCGGTGGCGCTCGACAAATTCCTGGTAGGTGTCGATGCCACGCAGCTGCAGGATGGTGTTACGCACCGCCGCCTCCACCAGCACGGCCAGGTTGCGGCCCGCCACCACCTGGATCACGGCCTTGCGCACCGGGATGCCCAGCACGTCCTGCGTGAGCGGTTCGTAGGGAATGCGTTCGTAGTCGCGCTCCAGCGTCTCGCGGCGCACCAGATGCACGATGAGCTTGAGGCGCATCTTGCGGCGCACGGCCGTCTCGCCAAAAATCGCCCGGATGTCCAGCAGGCCGATGCCGCGTACCTCCAGCAGGTTGCGCAGCAGCTCGGGGCAACGACCCTCGATGGTGTCCTGGTTCACGCGGTAGAGGTCCACTGCGTCGTCGGCCACCAGGCCATGGCCGCGCGAAATCAGCTCCAGCCCCAGCTCGCTTTTGCCCAGACCCGACTCACCGGTGATCAGCACGCCCAGGCCCAGGATGTCCATGAGCACGCCGTGCATCGAAGCGCGGTCAGCAAAATGGCGCGAGAGGTAGCTGCGCAGCACGTCGATGACGTAGGCCGAGGACTCGGGCGAGGCGAACATGGGAATGTTGGCCTCTTCGCACATGGCCAGCAGGGCCGGCGGTACCTTCTGCTTGTCGGCCAGCACCAGCACAGGGGGCTCCAGCGTGGTGATGCGCGAGATGCGGCGCTCGCAATCTTCCGGCGTCGCACTGGTCAGATAGGCCACTTCGCGCTCGCCCAGCACCTGCAGGCGGTAAGGGTGGATGTAGTTCAGGTGGCCCACGAGGTCGGCGCCGGAATTGGCGGCGCGCACGGCCACTTCGTCGAAACGGCGCTCGGAAGCGCCCAGGCCCGCGACCCACTCCCACTTGAGCTTGGCGCGAAACTCCTCGAACAGGACTTCGGCGCTGACGACGGTGGGTCTCAAGACGCCCCTTTGTGGTTCAGGCCGGCTGGGCCGAGCGCCAGGCGGCGATCAGCCCGTGCAGATCCGCGGCCGTGGCGCTGCCATTGAGCCTGGCGCGCAGCGTCGCGTCGCTCAACAGCTCGGCGATCTCGGAGAGGATTTCCAGGTGTTTCTGCGTGGCCGCCTCGGGCACCAGCAGGAAGATCAGCAGGTTCACGGGCTGTTCGTCAGGCGCATCGAAGCCGATGGGCTGGGCCAGCTGCACCACGGCAGCCATGGGGGCCTTCAGGCCCTTGCTACGTCCATGAGGGATGGCCACGCCGTGGCCCAGGCCGGTGGAACCCAGGCGCTCACGTGCAAACAGGCTGTCGGTGACCAGGGCGCGGTTGAGGCCATGCAGGTTCTCGAACAGCAAGCCGACCTCTTCAAAAGCACGCTTTTTGCTCGTGGCATCGACATGCACAAGCACTTGTGCGGTCGGCAGGATGGACGCAAGACGGTTCATGGTGTTGGCGAGCGCTGATTATGCACACAAATACGCCCCCCTGTTTCCCTTGCCAGAAAGTGCTGCGGCCACAAAAAAGCCGCGGGGAACACCCGCGGCTTTGTGCTCGGTGCGGGCCACGCGGGCCCGCAGATCTGCGCCCTACTGCATCAGGCGCTTGACGGCATCATGGTGATGGTCCTGCAGGCGGTCCTTGTGGCGCACCACCTGGCGGTCGAGCTTGTCGACCAGTTCATCCACGGCAGCGTAGAGGTCCGCATGGGCGCTCTCGGCAAACAGGTCGCTGCCTTTGACGTGGATGTTGCATTCGGCCCGTTGTCGTCGTTCCTTTTCCTTCTGCTTTTCTACCGTGAGGAGCACCTTGACGTCGACAACCTGGTCAAAGTGGCGGGTGATGCGATCAAGCTTGGTCGTGACATAGCTGCGCAGGGCGGGGGTGACTTCGAGGTGATGACCGCTGATCGTCAGGTTCATGAGTAGCCTCCAGTTGCTCTCGGGGTAGACACAGATGCCGCACCAGCCAACCCGTCGACGCCGACGGACTGCGCTGCTGAGGACAAATTCATGATGCGCCCGCAGGGCATGAAATGCAATGCCTTTTCCTTGATTGGCGCCAAGTTTTTCACTCACAAAATGCCTTGAAATCCGTCCGTCGCGCGGGGGCTTGCAAGCACGCGACTATCGGTACAGAATGCGGGGATTGCAGGCCAGCGCACCGCCCTTGCGGCGAGTCCTCGCCAGCCTGCACAACCTCCACCGAGCTGCACCGCGACTGTCTTGTTGCAGTGCCATAATTGCGCCTGTCCACAGACACCGGAGAGCCCCATTGGAAACCAGCCCCAGTCGGTCGCTTTCGACGCCCTGCACACGGCCTGCCTAAAGCCGAAGCCGCATCGGGCGTTGGAAGCGAACACCACCACCCCGCCCCGATGCCCATGTTCCAGGGAATGAGCCATGCTCAATATTTTCACGCTCGCCAACGGTCGCCTGTTCCAGGAAGAAATCGAATCACTGGAGGAACTCTCCAGATTCCAGCCCATCTGGGTCGATCTTGAATCGCCCACGCTGGAGGAAAAGCGCTGGGTCAAGCAGTACTACGGCCTGTCCATCCCGGAAGATGCGATGGACGAGGACATTGAGGAATCCGCGCGCTTCTACGAAGAAGACAACGGCGAACTGCACATCCGCAGCGACTTCCTGATCGCCGACGAAGACGCGCCGCGCACCGTGCGCGTGGCCTTCATCCTGAATCTGGTCAACGACCAGCTCAAGAGCAAGGGCGTGCTCTTCTCCATCCACGACGAGGACGTGCCCGTCTTCCGCCTGCTGCGCATGCGCGCGCGTCGCGCCCCCGGCCTCATCAGCGACGCCAAGGAGGTGCTGCTCAAGCTCTTCGACGCCGATGCCGAGTACTGCGCCGACACCCTCGAAGGCGTCTACGACGAACTGGAGAAGGCCGGCAAGCTGGTGCTCTCGGGCGACGTGACCGACGCCCTGGCCGGCGAGGTGCTAGGCGCCATCGCGCGCCAGGAAGACTTGAACGGCCGCATCCGCCGCAACGCCATGGACACACGCCGCGCGGTCAGTTTCATGATGCGCAGCAAGATGCTCAATGCCGAGCAGTTCGAGGAGGCGCGCCAGATCCTGCGCGACATCGACTCGCTCGATTCGCACACGACCTTCCTCTTCGACAAGATCAACTTCCTGATGGACGCCACCGTCGGCTTCATCAACATCAACCAGAACAAGATCATCAAGATCTTCTCGGTGGCCAGCGTCGCCCTGCTGCCCCCCACGCTGATCGCCAGCCTCTACGGCATGAACTTCCAGTACATGCCCGAACTCTCGCAGACCTGGGGCTACCCCTATGCGCTGGGACTCATGGTGGCCAGCGCACTGGT
>CAUPRZ010000269.1:0-4196 GCA_963513855.1 uncultured Hylemonella sp. | reverse complement strand
GGCTTCTCGACCGGTGCGGGCGGGATGGGCGCGTCGGGGATGACGGGGGCAGCGGGCGGTGCCACTGGCTGCAGGACCTGGCAGCCAGCCAACAGAAGGACCAGGCTCAGGGTGGAGGCACGCAGGGCGACGCAGGCTTTCATGGACACGCAGAGGGGGGAGACAGTGACGGCGATGATCATCCCATGAAACCGCAGGCGCACACGCCATGGTGGACAATGCGTAACCGGAAATTACCGCCCTTGCTGTCCGTACACACCAGCGGCAAACTGGCCCCCTGTCACACGAGAGGTCTCCATGTCTGATCTGTCCGCCTTTTTCCAGTCCATCAAGCTGCCGGTCATGCCCGAGGTGGCCCATGCGCTGATCCGCACCCTGCACGATGATGAAATCTCCATCAGCCAGGTGCGCGACCTGATCGCCAAGGACCCGGTGCTCACAGCCAAGGTGCTGCGCGCGGCCAACAGCGCAGCCATGGGCCTGCGCCGCGAGGTGGGCACGCTGGACGCGGCCATCGCCCTGGTGGGCCTGTCGCAGGTGCGCACGCTGGCGCTGACGGCCTGCATGAACGTGGCCTTTCCCGTGGTGCCCGGCCTGGACCGCACGGAGTTCTGGCGCAACTGCATGGCCTGCGCGGGTTATTCGCAATGGCTGGCGGGAGGCATCGGCCTGGATGCGTCGCAGGCCTGGCTGGCCGGCATGATGCTGCGCCTGGGGGAGCTGATCATCGTGCAGACCCAGCCCGAGAGCCTGGCCGTGTTCGAACGCCAGCCGCAGATCCCCGGGGACCGCTGGGCCCGCGAGCAGGAGCTGCTGGGCTTCACCGAGGCCCAGGTGACGGCCGAGCTGGCCCACCGCTGGAACTTCCCCCCTGCCCTGGTACGCGGGCTCAACGCCGCGCCCACGCCGCTGGCCAGCCAGCCGCTGTCGCAACTGGGCGCTGTGCTGCACCTGGCCAGCCGCCTGGCCGACATGGCCTTCAGCGACCCCGATATCGTGGACGCGCTGCCGCAGGAAGTGATCTCGGCGCTGGACATCAGCCTGGACTGGATGCGCAAGAAGCTGCCCGAACGCGAGAGCTTTTTCGATATCTCTTCGCTCTGACCCGCACCGTTCGCGTTGAGCCTGTCGAAACGCCCGCATGACATGACACCCGCCGCCATCCGCTCCTTCTTCGCCACGCTCCAGGCCGCCAACCCCCAACCCGTCACCGAACTCGAATACACCTCGGTCTTCGAACTGCTGACCGCAGTGCTGCTCTCGGCCCAGGCCACGGACGTGGGGGTCAACAAGGCCACTCGCAAGCTGTTTCCCGTAGCGAACACGCCGCAGCAGATCCTGGCCCTGGGTCTCGAAGGGCTGGAGGGCTATATCAAGACCATCGGCCTGTACCGCAGCAAGGCCAAACACCTGATGGAGACCTGCCGCATCCTGGTGGAACGCCACGGCGGCCAGGTGCCGCGCACCCGCGAAGAACTCGAAACCCTGCCCGGCGTGGGCCGCAAGACCGCTAACGTGGTGCTCAACAGCGCTTTCGGCGAGCCCACCATGGCGGTCGACACCCACATCTTCCGCGTCGGCAACCGCACGGGCCTGGCCCCGGGCAAGAACCCCTACGAGGTGGAGATGCAGCTGCTCAAGCGCGTGCCGCCCGAGTACCTGGTGGATGCGCACCACTGGCTGATCCTGCACGGGCGGTATGTCTGCCAGGCGCGCAAGCCGCAGTGCTGGTTGTGCAGTGTGTCGGCCTGCTGTGATTTCAAGGACAAGACGCTAGCCAGCTGATTGCCCGCTGAGACCTCAGCCCTAGCCACAGCTTTGGCGTTGCCAGCCCTCAGGCAGAGGGAGCACCGTGCACCGCCCCAGCAGCGGGGTTCTCAGGATCAGGATGGAATCCCCAGGTGCGTAAGTCGCTGCCGACGTCAGCTTGCACGAATCCACACCGCCACCCGTGCAAGGCACGATGTAGAAAACTTCACCGTTCTGAAAAGTCCTGGGCAGCACGCGCTCGTGGAAACTTTCCGGGGGCAGCATGGTGTCGGCCATCCAGACCAGGCCAATCAGCAAGACCAGGCCAGCAAGTGCCCGAAGTGCAATTCTGGTAGAGCGGTGCATGGTGGTGGTGATCCCGGGTGAGTGTGCTGTCTAGAGCGAGACCTCTTCCCACGCGCCCCACTCCGCCACCTCCCGCGGCCACTGGGGTGCCTGGTCCAGCGTGCTGAGCCCCTGCTCCAGCAGGGCCATGGCGCGCAACACACCCGCATGGGTGACCCAGACGGCGTCCTGCCCCAGGGCCTGCGCCTCGCTGCGCACGGCGGCCACACGTTGCAGCAGTTCGTTGACGCTTTCCTTGCCGCCGAAACGGGCCGCGCCGAAGTTGGCCGTCCAGTCATCAAAGGCCGCGCGCGGGATGCTGTCCCAGCGCTGCCCCTCCCAACTGCCGAAGTCCATTTCTCTCAGGCGGGTGTCGACACGCAGTTGCAGATCCGGACGCAGGAGCTGCAGTTGTTCGGCCAGCGCGCTGCAGCGCTGCAGCGGTGAGGTCCAGACCATGAGGCCAGCCGGCAGCAGCGGTGCCAGCTGCGCGGCGGTCGTTTGTGTGTGGTCTGCATCGGCGGACACGTCCGTCGCGCCGTAGCAGACGCCGGGGGCGATGAGGGGCGCGGCGTGCCGGACCAGCCAGAGCTTCACAGGGTCAGGGCCACGGCCAGGCCGAGGTAGAACGCGATCTCGCAGACCTGCTGTGTGGCGCCCAGGCAGTCACCGGTGTAGCCCTGCAGGCGACTGACAAAAAGGCGCCACATCCAGACCCAGGCCAGCAGGGTGGCCAGGCCGGCCGCAGCCCAGAGCCGGCCATCGGGCCACCACCAGACCACCCCGGCCACGGCCAGCGCGGCCCAGAGCGTGGCCACGACCAGACCGGCGGCGCTGATCTGGTCCGCCAGGGGCTTGGACTTGGAGCGCGCCGTGTCGCCCACATGCGGCAGCAGGCGGATGAGCCAGAGCGGGAAATACCGCGACAGCACGTGAGCCAGGAAGAGCGCGGTGCAGGCCAGCAGGGGATTGTCCTCGCCCAGCAGGGCCAGCAGGGCCACCTTGCACAGCAGGGCCAGCACCAGGGCCAAAGCGCCATAGGCGCCGACACGCGAGTCCTTCATGATGTCGAGCGCGCGTTCTCGCTCATGGCTGCCGCCCAGGCCGTCGGCCACGTCGGCCAGGCCGTCTTCATGGAAGGCGCCGGTGAGCATCACGGTGAACACGGTGCTGAGGGCGGCCGCCACCAGCGGTGCATGGCTGGCGTCGGGCAGCACGAGGGCCAGGGCCGCATAAAGCAGAGCCGCGAGCCCGCCGACCAGCCAGCCCACACCGGGAAAATGCGCGGCCGACTTGCGCAGCATCTCAGGGCTGTAACCCACCCAGTCCGCCACCGGGCCTGTGACGGGAATGCGGGTGAAGAACTGCAGGGCCAGCAGGTAGTGGCGGATGGGGTTCATGCGCAGCGGCTAGGATTTTTCGGACACGCCTGCCGACTCGAAACTCGCCATCTCGCGCAACATGGCGCAGGCCGAGACCAGCAGGGGCCAGGCCAGGGCCGCGCCCGAGCCTTCGCCCAGACGCAGGCCCATGTCGAGCAGAGGCCGGGCCTGCAGTTGCGACAGCATCAGCGCATGGCCACGTTCGCCCGAGCGATGCGCAAAGACGCAGCGCTGCAGCACGGCGGGGGCCAGGCGCGCGGCCACAAGCACGGCCGAGCTGGCGATGAAACCGTCGACCACGATGACACGGCGTTCACTGGCCGCCTGCAGCACCGCTCCGACCAGCGTGGCGATCTCGAAACCACCAAAGGCCGCCAGGGCCTGCAGCGGCGAACGTGCCTCTGGGTGCTTGAGCAGCACCTCGCGCAGCACCTCGGTCTTGCGCAGCACGGCCGCGGCGTCCAGGCCGGTGCCGGCACCCGTGCAGTCGGCAATGTCCAGGCTGGCCAGACGCGCCAGCAGCAGGGAGGCGGCCGAGGTATTGCCTATGCCCATCTCGCCGAGCAGCAAGGCGTTGCCGGGCAGGTCCTGGACAATGCGCACGCCGTTGGCCAGGGCCTCGTCGCACTGCGCGGCCGTCATGGCCGGGCCACTGTAGGCATCGGCCGTGCCGGGGGCGACCTTGCAATTCAAGAGGCCGGGCCGCGGCGCGAAGTCGTG
>CAUPRZ010000268.1:0-4198 GCA_963513855.1 uncultured Hylemonella sp. | reverse complement strand
GCGCTGGGCCACGGCCCTGACCCGGTCCAGGCCGAGTTCGATGGTCTTGGGATGCAGGCGCTCGCAGTGGGCCAGCCAGTCGGATAAGGTGTTCAAGCTCGGCATACAGGAGAATTGTCGCGGATAACGGAAACACCCCTGAGCCGGCTCCGCCGTCTTTCCCCTCAAGGGGACAACGCCAGTGGCCCGGCAAAGCCGGTTCCACGGCGTTCCCCGAAAATGCATAGGCCACTCCAGCTCTCAGACAGGCAACATCGATGAAAACAAACATCGTCCTCTACGGCATCCCCAACTGCGACACCGTCAAGAAGGCACGTGCCTGGCTGGCCGAACAACAGGTGCAGGTCAGCTTCCACGATTTCAAGAAGCAGGGGGTGCCCGAAGCCCGCCTGGACCACTGGCTGGCCACGGCCGGCTGGGAAAAGCTGGTGAACCGCCAGGGCACCACCTGGCGCAAGCTGGACCCGGCCACCCAGGCCGGCGTGAGCGATGCCCAGAGCGCACGCTCACTGATGCTGGCCCAGGCCAGCGTGATCAAGCGCCCCGTGGTCGAGTGGAACGCCAAGGACGTGACCGTGGGCTTCAACACCGCGGACTGGCTCCAACGCCTCTGAGGCAGGCCGGGCAGCCCCCTGCCTTAAAATGCCGGGTTCGCCCCGTAACCAACAGAATCTCCTATGAGCACCGAGCAATACAACGGCGTGAGCGTCACGACCAAGGCCAATGTCTATTTCGACGGCAAGTGCGTCAGCCACAGCATCACCCTAGCCGACGGCACCAAGAAGTCTGTTGGCGTGGTCCTGCCCGCCACCCTGACCTTCAACACCGGTGCGCCCGAGATCATGGAATGCGTGGCCGGCAGCTGCGAGTACAAGCTCAAGGGCTCTGACGCCTGGGTCAAGTCCTCGGCTGGCGAGAAATTCAATGTGCCGGGCAACTCGAGTTTCGATATTCGAGTGACCGAGCCCTACCACTACATCTGCCACTTCGGTTAAGCCCATGGCCACCATCCTGCAAAACCTCCCCATCGGCCAGAAGGTCGGTATCGCCTTCTCGGGCGGTCTGGACACCAGTGCCGCCCTGTTGTGGATGAAGCTCAAGGGTGCCGAGCCCTATGCCTACACGGCCAACCTGGGCCAGCCCGACGAGCCGGACTACGACGCCATCCCGCGCAAGGCCATGGAGTACGGCGCCAAGCTGGCCCGCCTGATCGACTGCCGCCGCCAGCTGGCCCACGAAGGCATTGCCGCGCTGCAGTCCGGCGCCTTCCATATCTCCACCGCCGGCGTGACCTACTTCAACACCACGCCGCTGGGCCGTGCCGTCACCGGCACCATGCTGGTGGCCGCGATGAAGGAAGACGAGGTCAACATCTGGGGTGACGGCTCGACCTTCAAGGGCAACGACATCGAGCGTTTCTACCGCTACGGCCTGCTGACCAACCCGGCGCTCAAGATCTACAAGCCCTGGCTGGACCAGCTTTTCATCGACGAGCTGGGCGGCCGCGCCGAGATGAGCGCCTTCATGACGCAGCACGGCTTTGGCTACAAGATGAGCGCAGAGAAGGCCTACAGCACCGACAGCAATATGCTGGGCGCCACCCACGAGGCCAAGGACCTGGAGCAGCTGAACTCCGGCATGAAGATCGTGAACCCCATCATGGGTGTCGCCTTCTGGAAGGACGAAGTGGCCGTCAAGCGCGAGGAAGTCACCGTGCGCTTTGAAGAAGGCCAGCCCGTGGCCCTGAACGGCAAGACCTTCAGCGACTCGGTGGAACTGATCCTGGAAGCCAACCGCATCGGCGGCCGCCACGGCCTGGGCATGAGCGACCAGATCGAGAACCGCATCATCGAAGCCAAGAGCCGCGGCATCTACGAAGCCCCGGGCCTGGCCCTGCTGCACATCGCCTACGAGCGCCTGGTGACCGGCATCCACAACGAAGACACCATCGAGCAGTACCGCGACAACGGCCGCAAGCTGGGCCGCCTGCTCTACCAGGGCCGCTGGTTTGACCCGCAAGCCATCATGCTGCGCGAAGCCGCCCAGCGCTGGATCGCCCACGCCATCACCGGCGAAGTTACGCTGGAACTGCGCCGCGGCAACGACTACGCCATCCTCAACACGGTCAGCCCCAACCTCACCTACGCGCCCGAGCGCCTGAGCATGGAAAAGGTCGAAGACGCGCCCTTCAGCCCCCTGGACCGCATCGGCCAGCTGACCATGCGCAACCTGGACATCACGGACACGCGGGCCAAGCTGGGGATTTACTCCGGGACCGGCTTGCTGTCGACCGGTGTGGGCGCCGATCTGCTGTCGCTCGACCCCAAAAGCAAGAAGTGAACACGCGCACCGAGGTCTACCGCGATAAAGCCATCGTGGTGACCGCGGTGGCGCGCGGCGACGGACGCTTCGGCTGGGAATACACCATTGACGGCGCGGACCTGCACCGCGCAGGCCCGCGCGGCCTGCCGTCGGAGGCCGTCGCCCTGACCGAAGGACTGAACGCCGCGCTGGCGCAGGTCGACGACGACGCCTTCCGCGAGTTCCGCACCTCCTGAACGCCACCTCCGGGTGGCTTTTCTCTTTCTTTCTGCTTGAGTTCTTGCTTGCGTGGCAAGCCGGGTCTCGCCCCGGCGGGCGAGTTACCTTTCTTTGTCTCGCCAAAGCAAGGTAACCGAAAGAAAGGCGAGCCGGGTACGTCGTCCCTGCGCTGCGCTACGGGCACGCTGCGTTGCTCGGATCGGGCGGGAGATCCGCAAACTCGCCCTGCGGGCTCAGACATGCGGCTCTCTTTTCCGCCCGCCCCTCCGCTACTCGCCTTCGCACACGGCGGGTCGGGACCGGATGCCTGAATACCCACAGTCCCCGCTCACGGACAACTGCGGGGTTTCATCGCCCTGTTATTGCCCGGGCCCACCCAAAATTGCTTGAATTTCTTTGTTTATCAAGCACTTGCACACTTGGTGCAAAGAACACCAGAACGACGCCACCATGTTATTCCGCACTTTTGCGGGGTTTCACGGTTTGTTATGAGCACCGCGCCACGCTATAGTCAGTCGAATTCTTGAAACAAAACAAGCACTTAGCTTGCAGCAAGGGAGGCGCCCGGATGAACGTCCGTCCATGTTATTCCGCACTTTTGCGGTCCATATCAAGTTAGAACGCATGGACGCAGCAGTGTTGATCGGCTGGCTATTGGTTGCTGCCTCAAGCGTGGCGGGTGTGTATTACTCAATACTGGGCATACTTGCGCTAAAGCATCTGCCCGACTCTACGGAACAAGACCGGGTCGTCGGCTGGACGCTCTGGTGGTTCTTGGAGTCTGATCGCTATGACGAGGCGGGTAAACAGATCTGTCGGCGTGGCGGTACCGTCTTTGCGATCGCGCTGTGTCTTGCTATTCCCGGGTACTACCTGGCACTTCAGAAGTGACGTGATGCGCTCTAACCTTTCAATCGAGAGTGGATCGCCTGCGGCTCCCACTCATCTCAAACGTTAGGTCTCGCCATGGAAGATCGCTCTGTGTCCGCGTTGTACTCCACGTTGCTGACGTATTTCGAAGAGCGTAGTGTCGACCTTAATCCCAGCGGTAGTGCAGAGCATGGCTTGCGTCTCCAAGACGCTATTGGGTTTATCGAGCTACTTTCAGAGAACGGTGTTCGCACATTGGGCATCGAGCCATGGCGGGAGGTTTCCGGTCGCTACAGAATTGAGTCACTTGGCGTATGGGCAAGTAACTCGGAAGACCCGCAAGTGTGCAGCGCAGAGGCGAAACGAGTCATCGAGCACCTGAACCTAGGAGAACGTGATGTCATCACCATCCAGTACTAGTTGGTCGAACCCTAACATTTCAATCGAGGGCGGATTGCCTACGGCATCCGCTCATCTCAAACGTTAACTCCTATAGCAATCACCTTCTCTTATCCCACCCGACAAGGGCACGCGATAGCGTGCCCTTGTCTTTTCGGTTTTCGGCATCCCCCACCCTTGTGTCTGTGCCGAGAAGCACAGCGGCAGGTGGATCAAGAGACGCGCATGTTTGAGGCGTTAGCCGAGTTTGCGCGGCTCCCGCCTGACGCGAGCATCGCAGGTTGCCCCGGCAACGCCGGGGTCACAGACACCAGGGTCGCCTTTCTTTGCTTACTTTCTTTGGCGAGACAAAGAAAGTGAGGCGCCCGCCGGGGCGAAACCCGGCAAG
>CAUPRZ010000267.1:0-4214 GCA_963513855.1 uncultured Hylemonella sp. | reverse complement strand
AGAATGAACTCCATCGCCTCGCTCTCGTCCATCGAGTACAGCAACTTGCGCAGGATCCAGATTTTTTGCAGCTCGTTCGGCTTGATCAGCAGTTCTTCGCGGCGGGTACCCGATTTGTTCAGGTTGATTGCCGGGTAGACGCGTTTTTCGGCCAAACGGCGTTCCAGATGCACTTCCATGTTGCCGGTACCCTTGAATTCTTCAAAGATCACGTCATCCATACGCGAACCCGTTTCGATCAGCGCCGTGGCGATGATGGTCAGCGAGCCGCCTTCTTCCACGTTACGGGCTGCGCCCAGGAAACGCTTGGGGCGCTGCAGGGCGTTGGCGTCCACACCACCGGTCAGCACCTTGCCGGAGGAGGGTACGACGTTGTTGTAGGCGCGGGCCAGGCGGGTGATGGAGTCCAGCAGGATCACCACGTCTTTTTTCAGTTCGACCAGGCGTTTGGCGCGCTCGATCACCATTTCGGCCACGTGCACGTGGCGGGCGGCGGGTTCGTCGAAGGTGGAGGCGATGACCTCGCCCTTGACGGTGCGCTGCATCTCGGTCACTTCTTCCGGGCGCTCGTCGATCAGCAGCACCATCAGGTAGCTGTCGGGGTAGTTGGCGGAAATCGCGTGGGCGATGTGCTGCATCATCACGGTCTTGCCGCTCTTGGGTTGCGCCACGATCAGTGCGCGCTGGCCCTTGCCGATGGGGGCGATGATGTCGATGACACGACCCGTGATGTTTTCTTCACCCTTGATGTCCTGTTCCAGCTTCATCTGGATCTTGGGGAACAGCGGGGTCAGGTTCTCGAACATGACCTTGTGCTTGTTGGTCTCGGGCGAGCCGCCGTTGACCTTCTCCAGCTTGTTCAGCGCGAAGTAGCGTTCGCCATCCTTGGGCGTGCGCACTTCACCTTCGATCATGTCGCCGGTGTGCAGATTGAAACGGCGCACCTGGCTGGGGGAGATGTAGATGTCGTCCGTGCTGGCCGTGTAGCTCGAATCCGGGCTGCGCAGGAAACCGAAACCGTCGGGCAGGATTTCCAGCACGCCGTCGGCAAACACCTGTTCACCGGTCTTGGCGCGCTTCTTGATGATGGCGAACATCAGCTCCTGCTTGCGCATGCGGCCGGTGTTTTCGATCTCCAGGGCTTCGGCCTGCTGGAGGATTTCAGATACGTGCAGTACCTTGAGTTCGTTTAAGTGCATGGAGGGAGCCCCAGAGGGGATATCGATCAAACGGGGGGAGGTGGGGCTGGGCCGCCGCGTGGCTGGCCTGCCGGGAATTCAAACCGGCTCCGACAGGGGGCCAGCGATTGGAATTGATTATGACAGGAAAAACGGCCGCCGCCCAATAAAGGGACGGCGGCCGTCAGAACGGGGCTGAAAGGTTCAGGCCAGTTGCTGGTCGATGAAGGCGGTCAGCTGGGCCTTGCTCATGGCGCCCACCTTGGTGGCGGCGAGCTGGCCACCCTTGAACAGCATGAGCGTGGGGATGCCGCGGATGCCGAACTTGGCGGGGATGTCGCGGTTCTCGTCCACGTTCATCTTGGCCACTTGCAGCTTGCCCTGGTAGGTGCCGGCCACTTCGTCGAGCACGGGTGCAATCATCTTGCAGGGACCGCACCATTCAGCCCAGTAGTCGACCAGCACAGGGTGCTTGGATTGGAGGACGTCGCTCTCGAAAGAGGCGTCGGAAACATGCTTGATGAGGTCGCTGGCCATCGTGGGCTCCTTTGTATCTGGGCGATGCGGCTACAGTTGCGGCATTGTGACAGAAACCATGGATCAACGTTGGCAGCAGTGGCTTCATGGCATCACCAGCGCCATGCAATTGCGCGGGGCCCATCCGGCCCGCACCGTGGTCCTTCTGCCCTATGCCCAGCTCATGCCGCAGGCGGCGCGTTGCTGGGCCCGTGCGCATCCCGAGGGCTTTGCGCCGCGCTTCGAAACCACGCAGAACTGGTGTCGCAGCCTGGGTGGCCACAGCCCCGCGCCCACCGATTACAGCGGCGATGCGGCCCTCGACGTGCTCACTGCGCGCGCCCTGCTGGAGCAGGCTGGGCTACGCGAACGCGCCGAGGTGGCCACACCCCTGCTGCTGGACTCGGCGCGCGAACTCGCGGCCCTGGCCGTGTCCATCTCACCAACAGAGCGTGCCGCCTGGGGGCAGCGTGCCGGGCAGGCTGCGCTCGCGGGGCTGGACATAACAGCGCTGGCGCTTGAGGCGCAGGTCGCGCAGGTGGCCGTGGCCTGGGTCGCCAATTCTTCCTATGTCAGCGATGCGCTTTTTTCATCGCAGCTGATCGCGTCCGTAGACTGCCTGGTCGTCGTGCCGGGCCTGCAGCCTGACCCGCTGCCCGCGGGCCTGCTGCCGGTCTGGGGTGATCGTCTGCAGGTGCTCGATCCGCCGGCCATCGGGGTGACGACTGCGGCCCTGTTTTTCCATGAGAGCAGCGATGTGCAGGACGAGGCCCAGCGTGCCGCCGCCTGCGTGCTGCGCCATCTGGAAGCCGGGCGCTCGCCGGTGGCCGTGGCCGTGATCGACCGTGCGCTCATGCGCCGGGTGCGGGCCATGCTGGCCAGTCACGGTGTGCAGATGCGCGACGAAACGGGCTGGAAGCTCTCGACCAGTCGCGCGGGTGCGCAACTTATGGTCGCCCTGCGCGCCGCCGCGTGGAATGCGAGCAGCGACGCCGTGCTGGACTGGCTCAAGCATGCACCGGCCTGTGACGCGCAGGCGCTGCGTGAACTGGAGGCTGCCCTGCGCCGCCGACCCCAGCGCGCCTGGCGCCATGTGCCGGACACACTGGAAGTGCGCGAGCCCTCAGCGCTGCCTGAACTCTTGCAGCTCATCGAAGCCTGGCGCACACCGCTACAAGGCACACGCCCCCTGGCGGAATGGCTGGGGGTGCTGCGTGAGCTGTTGTTGGCCACGGGTCAGTGGGCTTTGTTGCAAGACGATCTGGCCGGGGCCGATGTGCTGGCGGCGCTGCGGCTGGCTGAAACTGCTGCTCTACCGCCCGATGCCCTGTGGGCGCGCCGTCGCCTGAACCTGACGGACTTCACGCGCTGGGTGGACCAGGTGCTCGAATCTGCGAGCTTCAAGCCCGAGTACCCGGTGCAGGAGCAGGCCGTGCTGCTGCCCCTGGCCCAGATGCTGGGCCGCGATTTCGCGGCCGTGGTGCTGCCGGGTTGTGATGAAGTGCGTCTGCCGGTGTCGCCCGAGCCTGCGGGCCTGTGGACGGCGACGCAACGCGCGGCCCTGGGCTTGCCGGCGCGTGCAACGCTCGAAGCCGCCTTGCGCGCGGCCTGGGCCGATGCGCTGGCCCGGCCCGCGGTGGATGTGCTCTGGCGCCGTAGCGACGAGGGTGGCGAGCCCTTGCTGCCGAGTCCCCTGGTGCAGTTGGCACACAGTGATGCGCTTGCCCAGAACGTGCCGGACCCGCTGGCCTCGCGCACGCTGACCCCTGCACCAGTATTGTTGCCGGTGCCGAGAGCGCCCGCGCTGGCCCTGAACCGGATCTCGGCCAGCGCCTACCAGGATCTGCGGCATTGCCCCTACCGCTATTTCGCCCTGCGCCATCTCGGCCTGAAGGAGGCGGAAGAGATAGAAGGTGAACTGGACAAGCGCGACTTCGGCCTCTGGCTGCACGCCGTGCTGCAGCGTTTTCATACCGGGCTCGACAGCGACGACCGTGCCCGTCGCCGCGAACTGCTGGACACAGCGGCTGCCGAGGAGGTGCGTGCACAACGGCTGGCCGAGGACGAATTTCTGCCCTTCATGGCAGCTTGGCCCAAGGTGCGTGAGGGATATCTGGATTGGCTGGTACAGCACGAAGCGCAAGGCTGGGCCTATGCCGAGGGTGAGCGCGATGCGATCCAGCCGCTGGGTGAGCTCACGCTCTTTGGGCGCCTTGACCGCATCGATCGTGGGACCGACGGCACGCTGATGGTCATCGACTACAAGACCGAACCACGCGACACCACAAATCGGCGTATCAAGGAACCTCTGGAGGACACGCAACTGGCCTTCTACGCCGCGCTTCTGCCAGAAGACACGCTGCGTGCCGCCTATGTGAACCTGGGGGAGCGTGAGGGCGGCAAGACTTATGAGCAGTCCGAGGTGGTGGCCGTGCGGGATGCGTTGATCGAAGGCCTGCTCAGTGACTTGGGGCGTATTGCCGAAGGTGCGGCCTTGCCGGCTTTGGGCGAAGGTTCGGT
>CAUPRZ010000266.1:0-4225 GCA_963513855.1 uncultured Hylemonella sp. | reverse complement strand
GTTTCCGGGCGGCAAGATCGACGCAGCCGACGCCACGCTGATCCCGCAACTGGACCAGCCCCTGGCTGCGCTGCACGCCGCACTGGGTGAAGCCGAGGCCACGGCCGAGCACGCAGCCAGCTGCTATGTGGCAGCGCTGCGCGAGGCTTTTGAGGAATCGGGCGTGCTGTTTGCGCACGGCGCCACTGCCGCCCAGGTGGAGGAGGCCACGGCCCTGCTGCGCGCGGGCCAGGCTTTTGCCGAAGTGCTCACACGCATGGGCCTGCAACTGGACACACACAGCGTGCTTCCCTGGTCACGCTGGGTCACGCCCCGCATGGCCTCGGTCAGCAGCAAACGTTTTGACACCCGCTTTTTTGTCGCTGCCGTGCCAGCCGTGCAAACTGCACGCCACGACGACTACGAGGCCACGGCCAGCGTGTGGTTGGCGCCGCGCAGAGCGCTGGAACAGTACCGCGACGGCCTGATCGAACTGGCGCCGCCACAGATCATGAGCCTGGCCCACCTGGCACGGCACACGAGCGTGCGCAGCGTGCTGGCCGAAGCCCGGGGCAAAGCACCGGCCCTGATCCAGCCTGAGCCTTATGACGACGAACAGGGGGTGCGGGTGCTTTGCTACCCGGGCGATCCGCGCCACAGCGTGCGCGAGCGCGCCCTGCCCGGCCCGACCCGGCTGCGTTATGGACAGAAGCGATTCGAGCCCGATGAGGGCTTCGAAGCGCTGTTTTACTAAGAGATTCTGAACAGGCTCTACGTCTGCGCCACCAGGCGCTGCACGATACGGCGTGTCATGGGCGCGACCACCAGCACCAGGGGGAAGGCCACGAGCCAGGCGGTGAGCCACGCCGTGAGCCAGAAATGCAGGAAATCAGTCGACAGGCCGATGGCGCGGAAGGTGGAGATGCCGGAGACGACCAGGGACATCAGCCCGGAGAGGATGAGTCCGAACAGGACGGGGGCGTAACGGACAGGCAGCATGGCGAAATTCCTCGGGTGGGCGAAGAATCATAAGACAACTTATGAATTCGCGCGCCGCTTGAACCAGCGCATCAATCCTCCCAGCAGGGGCAATTTTTCGTACAGTTCCTCGGCGGCGTCCCAGTAATCGCGATGGTGGCGGATGCGGCCGTCGGGCGCCAGGCGCAGGTGGGTGGCCCCGCGTATGGTCTGGGTCTGCTCGCTCTTGAACTTGCGGAAGCGGAAATGGAAGTCCCAGCGCAGGAAAACCTGTTCACCTTCGACGATACGACCCGTCACGACAAAACGCGGCTCGTGCAGGGACTCATACATGTGCGCAAAAATCTTCTGGATGGCCGGCAATCCCCGCACCTCGTTGAAGGGGTCCTTGAAATAGGCGTCCTCGGTGTAGAACTGACCAAAGCGTTCCAGGCTCTGCGGGCTCAGGGTCTCGAAGAAGACGACGATTTTTTCGACGGCGTGGCTCATGGTGGATCAGGAAGTCAGAGCCCGGTGAACTTGCGCACCAGGGGGAAGTAAAGGCGATAGGGCAGCAGGCGCATGAACTTGAGCCAGTGCGTGAAGCGTTTGGGAAAATGCAGCTCAAACTGACCGCGTGCCCAACCGGCCAGCATCTCACGTGCCGCCACCTCGGGCGTGATCAGCGCGGGCATCTTGAAGCGGTTCTGCGCCGTCAGCGGCGTCTCGACAAAACCGGGGTTGACCACACTCACACCCAGGCCCAAGGGGCTCAGGTCCAGGTACAGCCCCTCGGCCAGGTTGATGAGCGCGGCCTTGGTCGGCCCATAGGCCAGGCTCTTGGGCAGGCCACGAAAACCTGCCACGCTGCTCACCAGGCTCAGATGCCCACCCTGCCCGGCCGCGGCCTGACGCTGCAGCTGGGGCAGCACGGCGTCCAGCAGGTAGAGCGCGCCCACGTAGTTGACCTGCTCGTGGCGCAGCATCTCTTCCAGGCTGTAACGCAAGGCGCCCAGGGCCTTGTAATACCCGGCGCAATACACCACCAGATCCAGCGACCCGCGCGCCGCGATGGCCTCGGCAGCGAGCTGCAGGGCACGACGATCCGTCACGTCCAGCGGCAGGGCCACGGCACGCGGCCGGCCCTGGGTATCGCCACCCGGATGGCGTGTGACCCAGTCATCGAGCAGCGTCGCCTGGCGGGCCGAGACAAAGACGTTGGCACCCTGGGCGTGCAAGAGGTCGGCACAGGCCTGGCCAATGCCGGAGGAGGCGCCCACCAGCCAGACGTTTTTACCGGCCCAGTCGCGCAGCGGGGGATTCAAAGCCATGGTTCTCCTTCAGCGTTTGGTGAAGGACAGGGTCACCTCGCCCAGCGTCACGCCCCATTTGCTCATGGTGGCGCGGTTGAGCATGACACGCTCGTCCATCTGGTACATCCAGTCCTCGAAATGTACGACGATGTTGCGCCCGTCTACCGGCAGGTCCAGGTCGTAGCTCCAGTAGAAGGCGTTGCCGCGCTCCTCGCCGCGTGCTTCACCCACCACATCGCCGGCCGTGCCGCTGTAGCGACCCTGCCCCCCTACACCGGGCTGGCGCCGCAGGGTCCAGATGCGTTTTTGTGTCGTGCCGTCGGAGTAGCTGAAGTCCTCGTCGAGCACGCCGACCTCGCGCCCCGGCTCGCCACTCCAGCGACAGTTCATCACCACGGTGAAACGTTTGACCACCTTGCCCGATCGGTCGGTGAAGACGCCCCATGCGTCGACCCTGCCATTGAAATACTGGCGCAGGTCCAGCACCGGTTTTTCGTTCGCGTAGTCGGCGATGGTGGGCGAGGCGCAGCCCGTGAGGGTGACCGCGCCCAGCGCAGCGGTACCGGCAAGCAGCAGACGACGTTTCATGATGGGTCTTTCACTCGGTAGATAAAGGATGAATAAAGCAGGCCGCCCGCTGCGAGCTTGAGCAGGCAGGGCAGCAGGCAATAGGCAGCAGTCAGGGCCTGCAGGGCTTGCGGCTCACGCACACCCGGCGCATAACCGAACAGGCCCAGCAGGGGCAAGGCCAGGCCGGCGGCCAGGGCCAGGTTGAGTTTGGTGGCGAAGTTCCACCAGCCGTACCAGGCCCCCTGCGTACGGCCCAGATCGCCGGCGCGTGCGATCAGGCCGGCCAGCATGGCGCCGGGCATCACGAGGTCCGCACCCAAGGCGGCGCCCGAGAGCACACAGATGGCGATGAAAAGCCAGGCGTCACCGTCCCCCAGGGTGCTGGCCCAGACGAAGACGGCGACCGCCAAGCCCATGCCAGCGAGCCAGCAGCGCGCCAGACCGAAGCGGCGCACGGCGGCCAGCCACAGGGGCATGGACAGCGCGGCACTCAGGAAGTAGCTGCCGAGAAAAAGGGGCTCCATACGGCTGGAGGCTTGCAGGCGGTCCTGCACAAAAAACAGCACCAACGTGGCCGGCACGGCACTGGCGATGCCGTTGAGCATAAAAACAGCGAGCAAACGGCGAAAGGCGGGACGCTGCCAGGGTTGCCACAGGTTACCGGCCTCGGCCGCCGTGCCGCTCAGGGCATCGACCGCAGGGCGCGGCCCGGCACGCCAAGCCAGCCAGCCCAGCAGCAGCGCGAGCCAGAACAGGCCCACCATGGTCTCCAGCCCCCAGAACACAGGCAGCACCGAGGCCAGCAAGACACCAGCCAGGCCCAGGCCTTCACGCCAGGCCACCAGGCGGCTCTGGCGCGTGGCGTCCCCACCGAGCAGGGCACCCCAGGCCTGGTGCGAGAGGGTCACCGCGCTGAAGCTGGCATAGGTGAGCATCAGCAAGACGGCGCTGACGATGAGCAGGCCGGTGCCATGGCGCAGTGGCGGAAAAAAGAGCAACGCAAAACCCACGCCCATGAGCAGACAGGCCGCCGCGGCCCAGGCTAGCAAAGCCGAGGCGGAGCGGCGGTAAAGCCGGTCGCTCCAGCGGCCCAGCAGGGGATCGATCAGCGCGTCAGCCAGGCGTGTGGCCAGCAGCAAGGCGCCGAGTGTGGCCAGCGGCACACCGAACTCACGCGCATAGTGGTTGGGCAAGAGCACATACAGCGGCAAGGCCACAAAGGCCAAAGGCAGGCCCATCAGGCCGTAACGCCAGGCCTGGGCAAGGGTGAGTGGGGCGGCGGTGCTCATGACGTCAGGGACTCAGCGCGCCGTCGAAGCGGCCTGACCCAGCAGGGTCAGTCGGAGCTTGGGCGCCGAGGTTTTTTCGGACAGCCAGATGCCAAAAAAGAGGTGCGCGAACTCGGG
>CAUPRZ010000265.1:0-4227 GCA_963513855.1 uncultured Hylemonella sp. | reverse complement strand
TGGCGGTGTGCGCCACGTCTTCACGGGCGACACACTTCTCATCAACGGCTGTGGCCGCACCGATTTCCAGTCCGGCGACAGCGCCGCGCTCTACCGCAGCATCACCGAACGCCTGTTCACGCTGCCCGAGGACACTCTGGTCTGGCCTGGCCACGACTACCAGGGCCGTGAGAACAGCAGCATCGGTGCCGAGAAGCAGGGCAATGCTCGCCTAGCCGGCAAATCCCTCGAAGAATTCACCGCCATCATGCAGGACCTGAATCTGCCCAAACCCCGCCGTATCGATGAAGCCGTACCGGCCAATCAACAGTCCGGCCTGCGCCATGACGCGGATGGCGCCACGCTGCAGACCGTGCGCCCCACTGAAGGTTATGCCGGCAACATCACGCCCCAGCTGGCCTGGCAGTGGGTGCAGAGCGGTGAAGGCGTGATCATCGACGTGCGCACCGACGCCGAACGCGAGTGGGTGGGTTTTGTCCCCGAGGCGGTGGGCCTGGCCTGGAAACAATGGCCTGGCATGCAGCTCAATACAGACTTCGACGCCGGCCTGCGCCGTGCCGTGCCGGCAGGCGCGAAGGCGCTCATGCTCTGCCGCAGCGGCGTGCGCTCCATCGCCGCTGCCAAACGTGCCACCGAACTCGGCCTGGAGGCTTACAACATCCTCGAGGGTTTCGAGGGTGATCCCGACGAACAGGCGCAGCGTGGCCGCAAAGGCGGCTGGCGCTTCCACGGCCTGCCCTGGCGGCAGGGCTGAAACCCGCATCCACGACGAGTCCCCAACATGTCTTTTCTGGCCATCGACGTAGGCAATACCCGGCTCAAGTGGGCCCTCTTCGAAGCACCACGTCATGGCGCACGTGCCATCGCGCAAGGCGCCGAGTTCCTGGACAACATCGACCGCCTGGCCGAAACCGCCTGGGCACACCTCCCAGCCCCCGCCACCATGCTGGGTTGCGTGGTGGCCAGCGATGCCGTCAAGCACCGCGTGGAAGCGCAGATGGAGCACTGGGACTTCTCGCCCCAGTGGGTCATCTCAAGCGCACAGGAAGCGGGCCTGAGCAACGGCTACGACCACCCCGCACGCCTAGGGCCGGACCGCTGGGTGGCCATGATAGGTGCCTGGCACCGCATGCAAGCCCTGGGCCCGCGCCGCCCCATCGTTGTGGCCATGGTGGGCACGGCGGTGACGGTCGAAGCGATTGATGCGAACGGAAAATTCCTGGGCGGCTACATCCTGCCAGGCCACGGCATCATGCTACGCGCCCTGGAGTCCGGCACGGCCGGCCTGCACGTGCCCACGGGCGAGGTACGCCCCTTCCCCACCAACACCAGCGATGCACTGACCAGCGGTGGCACCTTTGCCATTGCGGGGGCGATGGAACGCATGGTTCAGCATGTACGCAGCCATTGCGGCGCCGAACCCTGGTGTGTCATGGCGGGCGGTGCGGGCTGGAAGATGGCGCCGAGTCTGTCCACGTCTTTCGAACTGCACGACACGCTGATCTTCGACGGCCTGCTGCAGATCGCAGCCCACCGCGGCTTGGGTCAGGCGCGCTGAGCCTCAGCGCGCAGGCGCCAGCCAGGCCTCGGCCAGCTGGACCCAGTAGGTGGCACCCAGGGGAATGAGTTCGTCGTTGAAGTCGTAGCTCGGGTTGTGCAGGGTGCAGGGACCGCCGCCATGCCCCATCTCGCGGTGCACGCCATCGCCATTGCCGATGAAGGCATAGGCCCCGGGTTTGGCCAGCAGCATGTAGGCGAAATCTTCAGCGCCCATGGTGGGTTCCTGCTTCAGAACATTGGCTTCGCCCACAACCCCAGCCATGACACGACGTGCGAAGGCCACCTCACGCTCGGCGTTGATGGTGGGCGGGTAGTTGCGTTCGAACTCGAAATCGCAGCGCGCGCCGAAGGCCGCGCAGGTATGCTCGGCCACCTCGCGCATGCGTGCCTCGATCTGGTCCAGCACCTCCAGCGTGAAGGTGCGCACCGTGCCCTGCAGTTCACAGCTGTCGGCGATGACGTTGGTGGCTTCACCCGAGTGGATCATGGTGACCGAGATCACCCCGGCATCGATGGGCTTGATGTTGCGACTGATGATGGTCTGGAAGGCCTGCACCATCTGGCAGGCCACCACCACCGGATCCACCGCGTTGTGCGGCATGGCGGCATGACCGCCCTTGCCGCGGATGGTGATCTTGAACTCGTTGCTCGATGCCATGACCGGCCCCGGGCTCAGCGCAAAAGTGCCGGCCTGCATGCCTGGCCAGTTGTGCATGCCGAACACGGCCTCCATGGGAAATTGCTCAAAGAGGCCTTCCTTGATCATGCGTTCGGCGCCGCCACCGCCCTCTTCGGCCGGCTGGAAGATCAGGTAGACCGTGCCGTCGAAATTGCGATGTTTCGCAAGGTGTTGGGCCGCGGCCAGCAGCATGGCCGTATGCCCGTCGTGGCCGCAGGCGTGCATCTTGCCGTCGTGCCGGCTGGTATGGGCGAAGGTGTTTTTCTCCTGCAGCGGCAACGCGTCCATGTCCGCACGCAGACCGATGGCGCGCGTGGAGCTTCCGTTTTTCACGATGCCCACCACACCGGTACCGCCCAGGCCGCGGTGCACGGGGATGCCCCAGTCTGCGAGCTTCTGCGCCACCACATCCGATGTGCGATGCTCTTCAAAGCAGAGTTCGGGGTGGGCGTGGATGTCACGCCGGATGGCCGCGATGCCGGCCGCCTGGGCAATGATGGAGTCGATGACTTTCATGGTCGAGAGTCTAGCCCGACACCCACCCTGCTGTCAGCCGGGGATAGCCCGGCCGGTCCTGAGCTTCAGGTGCGGACGCGGCCGTCGCCCGTGAGCATGGACAGCTCGACGAAGCTGGAGGCGACGTGGTTGGCGGCCGAGAAATTGACCTGAAAACCGCCCAGGCTCTGGCTGCCGATGGATTCGATGCCCTGGATCAGGGCCTCACGGCTACCGATCCGTGCACCCGCACGCTTAAGGCCCTCGGTCACGACCTTGGCGGCCAGATAACCTTCCATGCTGGAGAAATTGGCCTGCACATTGCCGGCCTTCTTGACCGCGTCGGCAAATTCACGTGCGATCGGACGCGCCGGGGAATAGGGCGAAGGCATGACCTGTGACACCACCACACCAGCCCCCTCTTTGCCCAGCTCGTCGGCCAGAGCCTGCGTGCCCACAAAGGACACGTTGTAGAAGGTGCCGCCATAACCGGCTGCACGGGCCGTGCGGATATAGGCCGCGCAGGCCTTGTAGGCGCTGACCTGTACCACGGCGTCGGGCGCGGCGGCATTGATGGTGCGCACGGCCGCGGCCACGTCCACCGAGTTGCGTTCCACCGTGGCCGTGGCCACGGGCTTGAGGCCCAGCTTATCCAAGGCCAGCGTCACGCCGTCAAGACCCGCCTTGCCGTAGGCATCGTTCTGGTAGAAGACCGCGATCTTCTTCAGGCCGAGGTTGGTGAGCTGACGCACGATCAGCGCCGTCTCGTCGTTGTAGGAGGCGCGCAGATGGAAAACCTGTTTGTTGTAGGGCTCGCGCAGGCCCATGGCGCCCGTGAAGGGGGCGATAAAGGGCACTTGGGCCTTGGTCAGCAGAGGCAGGGCCGCCAGACTGGTGGGCGTGCCGATGTAGCCGAACAGGGCATGCACGTCTTCGGCAATTAGCTTCTGCGTATTGGCTGCGCAGCGGTCCGGCTCGTAGCCGTCGTCCAGGGCCTTGATTTCAATCGTCTTGCCGGCGATGCCGCCCTGGGCGTTGACCTGCTCCAGCCAGAGCTTGGCGCCCTGATGGAACTGGATGCCCAGTTCGGCGGCCGGGCCGCTGAAGGGGGCCGACTGACCGAGGATGATCTTGTTATGACCCTGGGCCTTGAGCAGGGCAGGGGTGGCCAGCAGGGATGCGGCGGCCAGACCGAATTGGCGACGTGTCGTCATGTTCTGTTCTCTCTCAAGGTTGGAACACAGCTTGTGACTGGCCCCAGGCTCAGGACACTGATTGTTACAGTGCCCAAAAGTAGAAAAGCCCTCTGTAAGAGGGCTTTTCTGATTTGGTTGCGCGAGGAGGATTTGAACCTCCGACCTTTGGGTTATGAGCCCAACGAGCTACCAGACTGCTCCATCTCGCGGTAGATTTCTATTATAGCTTATTCTGCAGCTGTTTCCGGATTTGTTTCCGCTGCAGCAGGACGGTCAACCAGTTCCACGAGAGCCATG
>CAUPRZ010000264.1:0-4227 GCA_963513855.1 uncultured Hylemonella sp. | reverse complement strand
GCACATCTTCAGCCGCTCCAGCGCCTCGCCCTGGAACATGGAATGGCCTGCCAGCTTGCCCAGCATGGCCTCGATGGCCTTGAGCGTGCCAAAGGGCTTGCCGCAGCGCACGCAGGCATAGGGCTGCATCTCGTTGATGACCACGGGCTCCTTGCGCTGCGACGTGAGCAGCAGCTGGGGCACCAGGCTCAGGGCCTGCTCGGGGCAGGTCTTGACGCACAGGCCGCACTGCACGCAGTTTTTCTCGATGAAACGCAGCTGCGGCGCGTTCGGGTTGTCCTGCAGTGCGCTGGCCGGGCAGGCGTTGATGCAGCTCAGGCACATGGTGCAGGCATCCTTGTTGAGGGCCAAGGCGCCCAGGGGCGAGCCCTGCGCGGGCAGCTGTATGACCTCCGGCTTGCCCGGCGCCTGCTCGATCAGGTGGTCCAGTGCCAGTTCCAGCGTGGCGCGCTTGTCGGCCTGCACAGCAAAGCTGGCCGTCTTGCCCACACCCTGGGCAGGCGCGGCCTGCAGGTCCGCGTCCAGCTCGGCCAGGTCGCGGGCATCACGCGCCTGCAGCAGGCGGAAGTGTTCGCCCGTGTAGCCCAGGCCGGTGAGGATGGCCTGCGCCACGTTCATCTGGGCGCGCACGGCCTCCAGGTACTGCGGGGCTTCTTCGCCGGTCATCAGCACCCAGACGTTGCGCGCACCGTAGGCCACGGCCGTGAGCCAGACCTCCAGGCCCAGCGATGCCGTGTGCCAGACCGCCACGGGCATCACACGCGCGGGCACACCCTTGACGGCAGGGTCCACACGCGCGGCACGGCCCAGGTCACCGATCAAGCGGGTCCCGGCCTGCTGGCTGTGCAGCAGCAGCGCGGGCTCGCGGCCGCCGGCGCGCTGGTAGGCCGAGAGCAGGGTCTTGAACTTCACGCCCTGTTCGCTGGCGCGCGGGTAGGCAAAACTTAAAGCGCCGCTGGGGCAGACCGTGGTGCAGGCCCCGCAACCCACGCAGAGGTTGGGGTTGACCTTGATCTGCTGGCGGTCTTTTTCGGAGCTGATGGCCGAGGCCGAGCAGACCTCGATGCAGGCATTGCAGCCGGTCTTCTCGTTGCGGCTGTGCGCGCAGAGTTTCTGCTTGTAGGTGAAGAACTTGGGTTTCTCGAATTCACCGACCAGGCCACGCAGATCGATCAGCACACGCGGATCGAGACCGTCCCAGAGGAAATAACCCTGGGGCCTGGCGTGCTGGCTGAAGGCCGGTGTGGAACGCAGATCGAGCACGAGGTCATAGCTCTCGCTCTCGGACTGCGGCTCGCGCGTGAAGTCGATGGCCCCGGCCACGCCGCAGGCCTGCACGCAGACGCGGTGGGATGTGCAGATATTGCTATCAATTTGATAGTCGAAGCCGATCGCGTTTTCCGGGCAGGCCGCGATGCAGGCATTACAACGTGTGCACAGGTCCAGGTTGATCGGGTTGCTGATCTGGCGCTTGAGCTCGAAGGCACCGAGCCAACCCGTGAGCGCCTCGATGCGACCGGTCAGCACCGGGTAACGGCGCTCCTGCATGCCGCCGTCCGCACCGGCGCCGGTGCTGAAGATGCTCACATCCAGCGTGTCGGCCAGCAGATCGGCGGCACGTTCAGCCGCGTCCAGCGCACCGATGATGAGCAGCCGGCCCGCGCTTTTGTAGGTGACAGTGGGCACGGGCTCGGGGTCGGGCAGGCGCGCGGCGGCCAGCAGGGCCGCCATCTTGGGCATGGCCTTGGCCGCATCCTTGCTCCAGCCCCCGGTCTCGCGGATGTTGACAAAGCGGATGGGCACGGCCTTCGCACCTTCGGTCTGCTCGGCTATCTCGCCGAAAAGACGCGCTTCCTGCGTGCAGGCGACGACCACGTCATCGCCCTGGCCCAGGGCCTGCTGGAAAGCGCCGGCTTCGCGCCGGCACAGGGTGCTGTGTAGCGTCAGCGTCTCGTCAAGCGCCGCGCCCAGACCCTTGGGGTCCAGGGGCATGGTCTTGTTGCAGTCGCAGATCAGGGTCGTCATGGTGCTGGGTCTCGTCTGGTTCAGCCGCCGATGCCACCAGGGGCTCGGCGACAGGCGCGCCCTCGGGCGACGGGGCGTGATGGGTAGGCTGCGGCCCGGTGGCGGCGGGCGCCGGTTTTTCCTCCTCCACCAGGCCGAGGAACTGCGCGCTGGCCATCTGGCGCAGCATGGAGTCCGGCAGGGGATCGGGCTTGTTGTAATCGTCGATGTAGATGTCCAGACCGTCCATCACATTGAAGTGCGGATCGGCAAACAGCTTGCGCATGGCCGCGTGTTTGACCTCGGGGTCCACGTCGGCGGCCACAAAACGGCGAAAGTCGGATTGTGGTGTCAGGGCCTGCGTGTCCTGCAGCGTGGGCGGCGGCGCTTCGACCGCCGCTGTGTCAGCTGCGGGTACCGGCACCTGCCCGGCAGACACCGCCGCCGGCACCGGGGGCACCGGCTCCACGACCGGCTTGCCCTCGCGCACCGCCTGCTTGCGCTGCGCCCAACGGCCCAGGAAACCGTCAGCCATGCTCACCTCCGCCGTATTTTTTCTCGGTGCTCACCGAGGCGGGGTTGCCGAAGCGGTCAGTCAGGGGCTTGAAGCTGTCGGGCCGCTTGCGCTTCTTGGGTTCGATCACATAGTGTTGGTCGGCAAACGCCTGGAACCAGGCCACCACCTCGGGGGGGGCCGGCACCTGCTCCACCGTTTCCTGCGCATCGAGCCAGCGGCCGGCGTCGTGGTAGCTCACGGACACCGCCACCGGGCGAGGGATGGGTTCATCCGCCAGCGTGGCCTCTTCCTCCATGCGCCAGAGCACGAACCAGCAGGGTGCGGGCGTGGTGGCGTTGAGGTAATAGCCCTCGGCATCGTCACGAAACAGTGCCACGGAAAAACCGGGGTGCAACCACTGCTCGTTGTTCTCGTCCTGGCGCAGCAGGCGTGGCACGCTGCCAAAGGCCGGCTCGTCCATCACCACGTCGGCCAGCTCCCAGCGCCAGGGCTGCCACTGGCTCATGGGCCCGGTGATGCGCACCTTGCGCATCAGCACGGCGACCGGAAGGGAGGTGGGCTGGCTGTTGTCCATACAGCCGTCACTGTAGCGGATAGGAAGCCCCCTGCATAAGGGGGAAACGCCGAGGAAACTTGCGACAAATTGTCGCAAGTTATGGGAAAAGAGCGGCAAGAAAAAAGGCCTTGCGCCGAAGCGCAAGGCCCTGTCTGTCGATCAGAGGATCGGTGCTCAGCCCAGCATGGCCTCCGCCGCGCCAAAACCCTGCGTGACCGCCGGCTTGCCACCGCGACGGATGGACACCGCGCAGTATTTGAACTCCGGGATCTTGCCGAAGGGATCGAGTGCCGCGTTGGTGATCAGGTTGGCCGCCGCCTCGTAATAGGCGAAGGGGATGAAGACCGCGCCGCGGGGCGTGCCGTCGTCACGGCGCAGGTGGATGGCCACCTGACCACGACGAGAGGCGACCGTCACCACGTCGCCGGGGGCCAGGCCCAGCTCGGTCATGTCGTCACCACACATGGAGGCGGTGGCGATAGGTTCGATGGCGTCGAGCACACCGGAGCGGCGGGTCATGCTGCCCGTGTGCCAGTGTTCGAGCTGGCGACCCGTGATCAGCACGAAGGGGAACTCGGCGTCGGGGCGCTCATTGGCCGGGATGATGTCGGCCGGCACCAGCCTGACCTTGCCGTCCTGGGTGTCGAACTTGTCGATGAAGACGATGGGCTGGCCCGGGTCTTCCGCGCTCAGGCAGGGGTAGGTCACGCTGGATTCCTTCATGAGGCGGTCCCAGGTGATGCCCGAGATGGCCGCGTGCATGGCCTGGCGCATCTCCTCGTAGACCTCGGCCACGCCAGCGTGTTCGCCCTGGTAGTTCCAGTTCAGGCCCATGCGCTTGGCCAGTTGCTGGATGATCCAGAGGTCAGGCTTGGCTTCGCCCGGGGGTGTGACGGCCTGCTTGCCCATCTGCACCATGCGGTCGGTGTTGCTGACGGTGCCGGCCTTCTCGGGCCAGGCGGTGGCGGGCAGGATCACATCGGCCAGCCAGGCGGTCTCGGTCATGAAGATGTCCTGCACAACCAGGTGCTTGAGCTCGGCCAGGGCATGACGGGCATGGTTCAGGTCCGGGTCGCTCATGGCGGGGTTCTCACCCTCCACGTACATGCCGTGGATCTTGTGCGGATCGCTGTCGTCCACCAGGGCCTTG
>CAUPRZ010000263.1:0-4239 GCA_963513855.1 uncultured Hylemonella sp. | reverse complement strand
GCCACCCCTTCACTGAAGCAGCGTCTGCTGGCCAATGATGCGGCGCTCAACTGGAGCCGGGGGACTTATTCGGCCACCTTGCGCACCCTGAAGTGGCAGACCCTGCAGGACCCGCTGTCGCCCATCGTGCCTCCTTACGACCGCATGCCACAGCTCGTGGCGCGATATACGCAGCCCGATGCCGGCGGTTTCGATGTGGGGCTGGAAGCCGACTACACCGACTTCCAGGCCAATTCCGCGTTGACAGGCCAGCCCAATGCCCAGCGCAGTGTGATGAAGGGTCAGCTCAGCTACCCCCTGCTGGGTTCCGCCGGTTTTATCGTGCCCAGGATGGCCGTGCATACGGTCAACTACAGCTTCGATACGCCGCTGTCTTCCGGTGCGTACCAGGCCGGCCGTACGGTGCCGACCTACAGCCTGGACAGTGGCCTGGTCTTCGAGCGTGATGCCAGTTTCTTCGGCAACGGTTTCCGCCAGACCCTGGAGCCGCGCCTGTTTTATGTCTACACCCCCTTTGTGGCGCAGAACCACCTGCCCAACTACGACTCGGGTGCGCTGGACTTCAACTTCGCGAGTATCTACAGCGAAAACGCCTTTGTCGGCAACGACCGGATTGCTGACAACAATCTGCTGACGGCCGGTCTGTCCAGCCGCCTGCTCGACCCGGACTCGGGCGCCGAGATCCTGCGCCTGAGCATCGCCCAGCGTCTGCGCCTGGAAGACCAGCGCATCACCCTGCCGGGCGGCACAACGTCGCCCAAGGGCGTGAGCGACATCCTGCTCGGTGTCGGCCTGACCATCGATCCGCGCTGGTCCCTGGACAGCACGGTGCAGTACAACCAGAAGACCGGTGAGTCCGAGCGTTCCACCATCAGCGCGCGCTACAACCCCAGCAACTACCGGGTGCTCAACGTGGCCTACCGTTTCCAGCGCGATCTCAGCGAACTGGTCGACGTGGGCTGGCAATGGCCGCTTAACGACCTCTGGGGTGACAAGGGGCAGGACCTGGGCCGCGGCCAGGGCCAGGGCCCGGGGCGCTGGTACAGCGTGGGGCGCCTCAACTACAGCGTGCAGGACGCCAAGCTGGTCGACTCCATCGTCGGCTTCGAATACGATGCGGGCTGCTGGCTGGGCCGTGTCGTGCTCGAGCGTCTGCAGACTGGTTTGGTTACCAGCACCCGGCGCATCATGTTCCAGCTGGAGCTGGTGGGCTTCTCGCGGGTGGGCATCGACCCGCTCGCGACCCTGCAAAAGAACATTCCGCGTTACCAGTTCCTGCGCGAGCAGGTGACGACACCCAGCCGCTTCAGCAATTACGATTGATTTCATGACTGTTTTCCGTTTCTCGGCCATCCTGCTGACCGGCCTGCTGGCTGGCACTTCGGCCTGGTCCCAGGGCCTGCGTCCCCCGGGCGCATCCGGTCCTCTGTCGGCGCCCCAGGCGCCCAGCCCGGCGCTGGTGGAGCCTGTGGTGGAGCGTGTGCGTTCCGCCGACTACATCGTGGCCGTGGTCAATGCCGACCCCATCACCAACCAGCAGGTCATCGCCCAGGTCGAGCGCATCCGGCGCCAGCTGACAGCGCAACGCCAGGCCGTGCCCGATCTCCGTGAAATCGCGCGGCAGGTGCTGGAGCAGCTGATCAATGAACGGGCCCAGCTGCAACTGGCCAAGGAGACCGGCCTGAAGATCGATGAACCCTCGATCGACCAGGCCGAGCAGTCGGTGGCCAGCCAGAACCAGCTCAGCGTCGCGCAGCTCAAGCAGCAGCTGCAGCGCGAGAGCATCGATTACCAGGGCTTTCGCGAACAGTTGCGCGACCAACTGCTGCTGACCCGCCTGCGCGAGCGTGAGGTCGACGCGCGCGTGCGCATCAGCGACGTGGAGGTGGACCAGTACCTGGCAGAACAGAAAGAGCGCAGCAGTGCCGATGCGGCCAGCCAGACCCTCAGCATGGCGCACATCCTCGTGACCGTGCCTGAGGGCGCCGATGAAGCGCAGCAGAAGGAACTGCAGGCCAAGGCCGAACGCGCCCTGCAACGTGCGCGCAGCGGGGAAGATTTTGCGGCGCTGGCGCGCGAACTCTCCGATGCTGCCGATCGCAGCAATGGCGGCCAGCTGGGCGTACGCCCGGCCGATCGTTACCCCTCGCTGTTCCTGGACGCCACGCGCACGCTGGCGGTGGGCGGCGTGACCGGCCCGGTGCGTTCGGGCGCGGGTTTTCATGTGCTCAAGCTGCTGGAGCGGCGCCAGTCCGGCCTGCCGCCGACCACGGTGACGCAGAGCCGGGCGCGCCATATCCTGCTGGTCCCGGGGTCCCAGCTCACCGAGGCCCAGGCCCGCGACAAGCTCAACGACTTCCGGCGTCGCATCGTGAGCGGCGAAACCGACTTTGCGAGTCTGGCCAAGGAGCATTCGCAGGACGCCAGCGCGGCCCAGGGCGGTGATCTGGGCTGGGCCCACCCGGGCATGTTCGTGCCCGAGTTCGAGCGTGTCATGGACCAGCTGGCCCCGGGCCAGATCAGCCAGCCTCTGATCTCGCGTTTTGGCGTGCACCTGATCCAGCTCAACGAGCGGCGCAATGCTCCTTTGAGCGAGCGCGAACAGCGCGAGATGGTGCGCAGCATGTTGCGCGAGAAAAAGATCGCCGAAGCCTACGAGAACTGGGTGCGTGATACGCGTGCACGGGCTTATGTGGAGCTGCGCGAAGCGCCGCAGCAATAATGTTCACCCCCACGCTTGTCACTTTGTGTACTGCGCTGCCCCCCGAGGGGGCTTGCGCGCCTTGGGGCGGCCCGGCGGCGCTTACGGTCCTGCGGACATGAAGCACATCCCGCGCAAGCGCTTCGGCCAGCATTTCCTGTCCGACGACGGCATCATCGATGGCATCGTGCGCGCCATCGACCCGCGCCCCGGTCAGGCCATGGTCGAGATCGGCCCGGGCCTGGCGGCGCTGACCCAGCCTCTGGTGGAGCGGCTGGGCCGGCTGATGGTGATCGAGCTGGACCGGGACCTGGCCGCACGCCTGCGTGACCATGCGCAGCTTGAGGTCATCGAGTCCGACGTGCTAAAGGTGGACTTCACGGCCCTGGCGCAGCAGCGCCAGGTGCCCAAGCTGCGTGTGGTCGGCAATCTGCCCTACAACATCTCCACGCCCATCCTCTTCCATCTGCTGGAGCATGTGGCCGCGGTGGAGGACCAGCACTTCATGTTGCAGAAGGAAGTGATCGACCGGATGGTGGCCGAGCCGGCCACGGCCGACTACGGACGTCTGAGCGTGATGCTGCAGTGGCGTTATGCCATGGAGAACGTGCTGTTTGTACCGCCTGAGAGCTTCGACCCGCCGCCGCGCGTGGACAGTGCCGTGGTGCGCATGGTGCCGCATGCGCAGCCGGCCGCGCTGGATCAGAAGCGCCTGGAGCAGCTGGTGCAGGTGGCGTTCAGCCAGCGCCGCAAGATCCTGCGCCACACGCTGGGCAAGTGGCTCGATGAAAAAGGGGTCTCTGGCGACTTTGACCTGCAACGCCGCGCCGAGGAGGTGCCGGTGACCGAGTACATCGCACTGGCGCAGAGAAGCTGAGGCTGGAAACCGCTTGCCAAAACAAAAGGCCCGTCACTGACGGGCCTTTTGCATGGGGCAGCAGCCTGTGGGTTCAGGCGGCGGCGAGCCAGTAACCCGCGTTGAAGGGGCTGCTCATGCGCAGCGCCAGGGGCGACACGTCGAGCAACTTGTCGGTCGGCATCTTCTCGCCGCCTTCGTCCACGGTTTCGGTGCTGGTGGGGGGCACGGGGGCGATCTCCTGGGTCACGCCTTCGGCCTTAGCCTCGTTCGCCCGTTCTGCTTGGCTGGTGTGTGCAGAACGGGCTACAGAAAAGAATAGAAGCACCGGAATGGAACCTTGCGGTCACTCCAGTAGTCCGCTGCGTCCCGGAAGATGTCGAGCAGCTGCTCGCGGGCTTCCTTGTCGAACTTCCCGTTGGCCGGGATGTGCTCCAGCACGGCAATGAAGCCGGGCTGCGGGCCCGACTTGTGCAGCGGGTCCGTCACGCAGTCGTAGAGCGCGTCAAAGTTCTTGCCGACATTGGTCGGCAGCATGAACTGCTGCGCGATCAAATCCAGCACATCCTGCTTGGACTGCGCTGCGGCCAGATTGGCGTACAGGAAATGGTGCCCCAGGCCCTGGGCAGCCTCCTGCAGATCCGAGACCCGGAAGGCCCGGATCGATTGAACGATATTCGTT
>CAUPRZ010000262.1:0-4240 GCA_963513855.1 uncultured Hylemonella sp. | reverse complement strand
CTGTCGCTCACCATGCGCAGCCGGTCCGGGTGGACCAGGAGCAGGGTGAAGGGCTGCTTGTCGATGAGCAGGGCATCCAGCTGGTGCTGGAAGCTGCGGCGGTTGGGCAGCAGGGTCAAGTCGTCGTGCAGCGCCTGGTAGCGCAGCTTTTCCTCGGCACTCTTGCGCTCGGTGATGTCGATAAAACTCACACGCAGCAGCTGGGGCCCTGGTGGGGGCATGCGCGCCAGCCAGACCTGGCAGGTCAGCTGCTGATCGCCGCTGCCCCGCACCGCGCATTCCAGCACGCTCGTTCCTTCGCGCCAGGCCTGCTCGACATGCCGGGACAACCACGAAGACTCCTGTGCGAGCGCCTGGTCAACCAGCAGATCGCCGGGCTGGATCGACAACAGCGCCTCGCGCGTGCGCCCGAACAGCTGCAAGGCATTGGCATTGAGATCGACAAAACGCTGTGCCTGCACATCCAGCACGAGGATGGCCTCGGGCGCGAGTTCGACCAGGGCACGCTCGCGCGCATTGCTGGCCTCGAGCTCGGCCGTGCGCCGACGCACCATATAGCGCAGCTGCACAATGAAGCCGATGGCCAGCACCACCACGACCAGCAGCACGGCCAGGGGTCGGTAGTCGGTGCGGTGTTCAACATGGATGGTCGACCATTTCTGGCGGAAGCGATCACGGTCGGCCTTGCTGATGGCCGCCAACGCCTGGTCGAGGATCTCGGTCAACTCCGGCCAGTCACTGCGCGCGGCCATGCTGAAGCGGTATTCCACATCCGTCCCGCCCACCACACGGATGTCCGTGTCGCCGGTTTCCACCAGCTGATGTGTGGTGGTCATCAAGGCGCCGACATAGGCCTGAACCCGCCCTTGACGCAAGAGCCGCATCCCTTGATCAACGCTCGTCACCGTTTCCACCACGATGGCGGGCCAGTCGCTCTTGAGCGTAGTTTCGGCCAGGCTGCCGGCCAGCACGGCCACGCGCTGCCCCGCCAGGCTGACCAGATCGGACGCGGGCGATGCGCCGGCCATGGCAAAGATCACCATGGGCGTGCTCAGGTAGGGCTGGGTGAAGCGAAGAAAAGCCTGGCGCTCCGGCGTCTCGGCCAGCGCGGGCAGCAGGTCGATCTCGCGCGCCTTGATCCGCGTGGCCACGGGCACGCCGCTCTCCGTCATGATGTCGAAACGTATGCCCAGCATCTCCTCGACGCGGCGCAGGAACTCAATGGAGATACCCTGGACCTGGCCATCGGAATCGCGTGACTCCACCGGCGCGCGCGCCGGCTCGACCCAGACACGCACCACCGGGTGGTCACGCAGCCAGGCCCGCTGAGCCTCGTTCAAGGGCAGGTCTCGCTGCACCTTCGCCCCCTCGGCGGAGCCCAGCCAGCGCGCACGGATCAGCTGGTGCTCCTCGGGCCGGATGGCGCGGATGCCTTTGTTGAAGATAGAAAGCAGTTCCGGCGCATTGTTGCGCAAGCCCACACGTATGGTGGCCGCCTCCGAGTGGTAATACAGCAGAGCGATCTTCAGCTTGCCGCCCCTGCGCTCCAGTGCATCCTGCACCACGGGCAGGTCATCAAAAATGCCGTCCGCCTGTCCCTGGGCCACCAGGTCCAGCCCCTCGGCCGGAGAACCCACTTCCACCACGACGCAGCTCGGGCAACGTGTGCGGATCACGGGGATGCGCACCGTGTCACGCCCCACGGCGATGCGCTTGCCGCCAAACTCGGCCAGGGCGCGCGCCTCCGGGCTGTCCCGCCGCGTCGCCATGGCGATGGGCAGTTCCAGATAGGGTTCGGTGAAGTTCAGTCGCGTGCGACGTTCCTCTCTCTCACGCGCGCTCATGACCCCGTCGACTTCATGGGCCATGGCGCTGCGCAAGGCTTCAGTCCAGGTCGAGCCCTTCAGGCGCAGCTTGAGGCCGGTCTTCTGGGCGATCAGGTTCACATAATCCACCGAGGCCCCCGAATACGAGGCCTCGGCCTGCGCATCGGCGCGGCGGAAGTTCAGCGGTGGATTGAACTCATCCAGCGCGATCGTCACCTCAGGGTGGGCTCGCAGCCAGCTCATCTCCTGAGTGGTGAGCTGTACCTCCGGTGGCCTGGCCTGTTGCGCCAGCGCGCCCAAAGGCAGAAGCAGCAGCCACGCCCCGCGCCGCCACAGACGTGGGGCAAACAAGGCAGTGAGGAGCGTGACCATGCAGTCGATCGCGAGTGGGCTGACTGTCAGTATCACCTTTCGGCCGCGTCATGCAAGCCGGTCTTACCCGCGCGACTGCAGCGCCAGTGGCATGCGCTGCACACGATTACCGTATCACCGCCCCCGCCGCAATGATGGGCGGCGCCTCATTCAGCGCCTCCATGGCAAACCCCGCCGCCTGCTTGTAGCGGGCCATGATCTCCTTGCGTTCGGCCTGGGGGATCACGTCGTCGATGTTGTCGAAGACACCGCCGCAGCGTTCGTCCACCAGGCCCAGGATGGCAAAGGGGCCGGAGCCACGGTTGCGCAGCACCAGGGCCGAGATGTCCTTGCACAGCTTCTGGTCGTAGGCCTGCAGCGCCTGGGGCGTCACGCCCTGCTGCACCATGGCCGCGCCCAGCACCCGTGTGTCCACGATGGCCTGGCTGGCGCCGGCCGAACCCACGGGGTACATCACGTGGGCTGCGTCGCCCAGCAGGGCCACGCGGCCGTCCACCCAGGTGGGCACGGGGTCGCGGTCGATCATGGGGTACTCAAACACTTCCCTAGCGCCGCGCAGCATGGCGGGCACGTCCAGCCAGTCGTAGTTCCAGCCCTCGAAGTGATGAATGAACTCTTCCAGCTGCACGCGGCGGTTCCAGTCGCCCTGGGTCCAGCCGCCCTGGTTGTCCACGGTGATCTCGGCGATCCAGTTGATGGTGGACAGGCCCGTGGCCGCATCCGGCGGGGAGATGGGGTAGACCACCACGCGGTGCTTGAGCGAGCCCACGCCCACAAAAGACGCGCCGGTGCGGTGGGCCACACCCGGTGTGACACCACGCCACATGATGGCACCACCCCACTGGATGGGCGGCTGCGCGGGGTACATCTGCGCGCGCACGGCGGAGTGCAGGCCGTCGGCGGCGATGAGCAGGCTGCCCTGCACTTCACGGCGCTCGCCGTTGCGGGTCTCGATGAAGGCGGTGACGCCCTGCGCCTCGTTGCGGTAGCCCGTGACACGCTGGCCCAGCAACACGGCACCCGGCCCCAGGCGGCGCTGCACCTCGTTCAGCAGCAGCATCTGCAGCTGGCCACGGTGCACCGAATACTGCGGCCACTTGTAGCCAGCCAGCAGGCCGCGCGGCTCGGCATACACGTCGTTGCCATTGCGGCCCACCAGGGCCCATTCCTTGGCCTGGATGCCGATGGCGTCCAACTTATCTGCGCCTATGCCCAGCTCGTACAGCTCGCGCACGGCATTGGGCTGCAGATTGATGCCCACGCCCAGGGGCAGGATGTCAGGCACGGCCTCATACACCTGGCAGGGCACGCCGATCTGGTGCAGGGTGAGGGCCAGCGTGAGGCCACCGATGCCGCCGCCGGCGATGAGGACGGGGGCTGTGTTCTTGTTCTCGGAAGTCATGGGGAAATTCTTGGAGTCACTTGCGTCGCCAGCACTGTAAGGCATGGCCAGGCCCGGCTACCGCCTTGACGACCACCCCAGCGAGGAACACCATGGGTCTTTGAAAGAAACCCATGCTTGAAACCCTTGCTGTAGTCCTGATCATCCTGTGGCTGCTGGGCCTGGTGTCCTCTTACACCATGGGCGGCCTCATTCACATCCTGCTGGTGATCGCCGTGGTGGTGGTCTTGCTGCGCATCATTCGCCGCTGAGCGGCCGAGGCTCAGCTGCTGTAGTCGCCCGAGGCCTCCGGCTGGAAGAGGATGGCCACCACGGTGGCGCAGCGCTCCTCCCCATGCGGTAGCTGCCAGCAGGCGACATTCCCCACACGCAGGCCCAGCAGGGCCAAACCCAGAGGTGAAAGCACCGAGATAAAACCCTGGGCCGGCTCTGCATCTGCCGGGTAGCAGAGCGTGAGCTTTTGCCGCGGGCCGGCAGCGCCCAAGGCTATCTCAAGCTGGGAATACATCGTGACGATGTCGGGCGCGATCTCGCGCGAGGGCACGAGGTGCGCCGCGTCCAGCGCATCGGGCAGGGGCCCGGCCATGAGGCGGGACAGACGGGCGTGGTCGAGTTCGGTCAGCTGGCGCTCACCGGTGGT
>CAUPRZ010000261.1:0-4240 GCA_963513855.1 uncultured Hylemonella sp. | reverse complement strand
TCACGATCGCGCTGCGCGACCATGGCAGCGTGGAGATCGACCAGCCCCAGGCCTGGCAACAGGCCCTGGCGGCGGCCGGCGCCCGCCCGGGCCTGGCCCAGCGCATGCAGACACGCTGGCCTGTGCTGCTCGGTGTGCTGCTGGTGGCCGTGATCGGCCTGGTGGCTTTCTACCGTTATGGCACGCCCTGGGCCGCGGCCCAGCTGAGCCGCCATGTGCCGCTGGAATGGGAACTGGGCATCAGCCAAAAAGCCATGGACGAGATCGACAAGGCCTGGCTCAAGCCCAGCCAGCTGCCACCCGAGCGCCAGGCCGAGCTGCGCACCGAATTCACCGCCCTGCTCGTGCGCCTGGAACCCGCGCTCAAGCGCTACCCCTCCTACCAGCCGCGTTACGAGCTGCATTTCCGCCGCGGCATCGGCCCCAATGCCTTTGCCCTGCCCGGCGGCACCGTGGTGATGACGGATGAGCTGGTGGCCATCGCGGCCAAACGCGGCCTCCCCGACGATGCCCTGCTGGGCGTGCTGGCCCACGAGATCGGCCATGTCGAGCATCGGCACGGCACGCGCCTGATCGTGGAGCAGGGCGTGCTCAACGTCGGTCTGGGCCTGGCGCTGGGGGATGTCTCCAGCGTGGTCGCCATGGCCAGCACCGTGTTGACCGGCCTGGCCTACCGCCGCCAGCACGAGACCGAATCCGACTGCTTCGCCCTGGCCCTGATGGCCCAGGCCCAGCGCCCCACGGCCCCCATGGGTGATCTGCTGCTGGGCATGTCACAGAAAGAAGACGCACCGCACCCCGAGACCCCGGATGCACAGCCGCAACGCAGCAGCATGGCCGACTGGCTCAGCACCCACCCGGCCACGCCCGAACGTGCTGCGCTGCTCAGGGCTGGGGCACTCTGTCGCTAAGTGCCTGATCAGGCGGCGTGGAACAGCCGGCCGCGCGCGGCCTGTGTGATGGCCGCCACCGCCGGGTGCTTGATGCGCCGCTCCACCGAGACCGCGTAGAACTCCTCGACCAGTTCCTCGTCGCCACGGCCCAGCACCTCCACGCCGTAGTGGGCCACGGTCTCGGCCTCCAGCACCGTGGGCGACATGAAGACCCCGCGCCCCTCGCGGCCGAAGGCTGTCATCAGCGCACCGTCGTCGAACTCGCCCACGATGCGCGGCTGAATGCCCTGGCGCAGCAGCCAGGCGTCGAGCTCCTGCCGCACGGACGAAGACGCGCCCTGGATCAGCATGGGCGCACCGTCCAGACATTGCGGAAACGGCCCCTGCAGCTGGCTGCGCAGCGACGGGGCGCAGAAGAAGCTCATGCGCGAGGTGCCCAGGGCGTGGTTGTAGGCCTTGACGCTGATGCGCCGGGTCAGCGGCTCGTCGGCGATCACCAGGTCCAGGCGGTGCAGGGCCAGCTGGGCCAGCAGGTCGGGGAACTTGCCCTCGACCCCGATCAGGCGCACCGGCACCGCCAGGTCCATGGCCGGCTCCAGCAGACGGTAGGCCACGGACTTGGCCACCGAATCGGCCACACCGACACGAAAATCCAGCACCCGCGGCCCGCTGCGCGGCTGGCGCAAGGCGGCCTCCAGCTCGGCGCCCAGGGTGAAGATGTCGTCGGCATACCCCAGGGCCACCCTGCCGTCATCAGTGAGCTCAAGCTGGCGCCCGCTCTTGCGAAACAGCTTGCGCCCCAACCTCTCTTCCAGCAATTTGATCTGCCCGGACAGGGTTTGAGGTGTTGTGTGTAACTGCTCACCCGCCCTCAAGATACCACCAGCTCGTGCAGCGACCCAGAAGTAGTGCAGGTGTTTGAAATTCATGGGAACTCTTTCACTTCGATTATCTCGAAGTAATTTAACCAAAAATTCGAATTTTCAGGAAGATCATTTATCCCTACATTTCCATGTGCGGGGCCATCCAGTCACCGCACAACCCTTCCGAGAAAGGAAACGCCATGCGTCTCAGCGCCAAAAGCCGCTTTGCCGTCGCCGCCATGATCGACCTCGCCCTGCGCGAGTCTGCCGGTCCGGTGCCTTTGAACTCCATCGGGCAGAGGCTGCAGATCTCCCTGTCCTATCTGGAACAGCTCTTCAGCAAACTCCGTCAGCAGGCGCTGGTGGAGAGCACGCGTGGGCCGGGCGGGGGCTACACCCTGGGTCGCAAGGCCCAGCTCATCAGCGTGGCCGACATCATCCGTGCCGTCGAAGGGCCACGCGGCCTGCAGGCGGACGAAGCACAGGAAGCCGGTGAAGCCGGTCAGCTCACGCAGGATCTCTGGAGCGGCCTGAACAGCCGCATGATGGAACACCTGGAAGGCATCAAGCTGCAACAGCTCTGCGAAGAGCAGCGGGCCAAGGGTGAACCGGTGCAGGAGCGCCCGACGAATGGCCGGCGCGGCATCTTCAGCCAGCGCAAGCCCGAGCCGCCCAAGACCACGGCGCCCAACTCCGTGTTCGCGCTGGCCGGCGCCCTGGCCGCCAAACACTGAGCCCATGGAAAACGGGCGCCGCATGCGGCGCCCGTTGGAAAAAGTGTGAAGCCGGCCTGTAAGCCGGATTTTGTGCACCGCGCCTGAACCGGAGTTCAGCCGCGGCGTGACCGCCATTTATCTGGGCCGGGGGTCGCCCACCCGGCTCGGTGCTACCTACCCGCACACTCAGGGGGCCCCGTCATCGTGTGCCTATTTGGTATTGCTGCGCGTAGAGATTGCCCGTTTCACCCGAACTGAATCGGCTCGTCTCTGTTGCTCTGATCCTCACCTCACGGTGGAGAGGTGTTACCTCCTACGCTGCCCTGTGCAGTCCGGACGTTCCTCCAGTGCCTGGTTTCCCAGCTTGCACCAGCGGCGGTCCGGCCGACTTCACGCACGGATTATCCCAGCATGCGCGACACCGTGTTGGCTGGGATAATCGGAGCCTCTTCTGCTTGATCAACACAAGCCGAGACTCATCATGATCCGACTGACCGAACTCAAGCTCCCGCTGGAGCACCCGCCCGAGGCCCTGCCTGCGCTCATCTGCAAGACCCTGGGGGTCGCGCCAGGCGAGCTGCTTCGCCACAACATCTACAAACGCAGCTTCGACGCCCGCAAGGCCGAGCTGCTGCAGGTCTACATCGTCGATGTGGAACTCGCCCCCGGGCTGGCGCCTCGCCTGCTCGAAAAATTCAAAAACCACCCGCACAACGGCCCCAGCCCCGACCTGGTCTACCGGCCGCCCGTGCAGGCCCCGGCCGGCCTGGAGGAGCGCCCCGTAGTCGTCGGCTTCGGGCCCTGCGGCATCTTCGCGGCCCTGTTGCTGGCCCAGATGGGCTTCAAGCCCATCGTGCTGGAGCGCGGCAAGACCGTGCGGGAACGCACCAAAGACACTTGGGGCCTGTGGCGCAAGAAGGTGTTGCAGCCCGAATCGAACGTGCAGTTCGGCGAGGGCGGTGCCGGTACCTTTTCCGACGGCAAGCTCTACAGCCAGATCAAGGACCCGCGTTTCCTCGGCCGCAAGGTCATGCAGGAGTTTGTGGACGCGGGTGCGCCCCCCGAAATCCTGGTCGACGCGCACCCGCACATCGGCACCTTCAAGCTCGTCAAGGTGGTCGAAGGCATACGCGCGCAGATCGAGGCCCTGGGCGGCGAAATCCGTTTCAGCCAGCGGGTGACCGATGTGCTGCTCGATGACGGTCCCGAGGGCAAGGTCATGCGCGGCCTGCAGGTCCTGGACCAGACCACGGGCCAGCATCACGAACTGCCAGCGCGTCATGTCGTCATGGCCCTGGGCCACAGCTCGCGTGACACCTTCACCATGCTCTGGGACCGCGGCGTGAGCCTGCAATCCAAGCCCTTCTCGATCGGCTTTCGCATCGAACACCCGCAGGGCGTGATCGACCGCGCACGCTGGGGCCGACATGCTGGCCACCCGCTGCTGGGCGCAGCCGACTACAAGCTGGTGCACCACGCGAAAAACGGCCGCGCCGTCTACAGCTTCTGCATGTGTCCGGGCGGCACCGTGGTGGCCGCCACCTCGGAGCCGCAACGTGTGGTGACCAATGGCATGAGCCAGTACTCGCGCAACGAACGCAATGCCAACGCAGGCATGGTGGTGGGTATCGAGCCGGTGGACTACCCCGATGGCGACGCCGTGGAAGACTGGACCGCGGCCTTCGGCCCCGAAGACGGGCCGCGTTATGCAGCGCAGGCGGCCGCGCTGCTGCGGCTACAGCCAGCGCAGGTGCACCCGCTCGCGGGC
>CAUPRZ010000260.1:0-4253 GCA_963513855.1 uncultured Hylemonella sp. | reverse complement strand
TCCCCCCCCACCCCCAGGGGCACCCCCCTGGCGGGGGGTTCGGGGGCGTTCCACCCCCACCCCGGCAAACCCCCGGTTTTCGTTTGGTGCCTGCCAACCAACCCCGGCATGTTGCTGCCGCGGCCCCTGGGAGACCATGAACAGGCTCTTAGGACCGCACCAGCAACCACTCGCGGCGGTAAAGCCACTGCTGCGGGTACCAGAGGTTGTCCTTGCGGATCTCGCCCGGCGCGTGCCGGCTCGTCAGCAGCCAGCGCTCGCCCAGTACACGGCAACCGGGCAGGCAGGGCGGTGCGCTCTGCTCGCCATGGCTGGCGGTCCAGACCACGGCTTCGTGTGTGCTCAGCAACTGATGCAGTTCCTCCGCGGCCTGGGCCTGGCCTTCGGCATCGGGGCCGCGACGCGCGCGCGCCTGGGCCCGGCTGTCGTAGGGGGTGAACTGATGCGAACCGGGCAGCAGGAACTGGAAACGTTCGAACTGGCCGTTGAAACCCGAGGGCACGGCGATACGACCGGCCGGTGCCGCCGCGATGGCTCGTTCGTCGTAGTGGCCCAGCGGGCCGTCCATGGGGGCGACCATGGCGTTGAAGGCGGCGTAGACCAGCAGCGTGCTGAGCACGGCCGCGCCGCGGCTCCAGGCGCTGCGCCACAGGCCCAGCACGATGCAGGCGACTGCAGCGACCACGATCCCCAGCATGAGACCGATCTCGGACGCGGACGCCAGTCCGATCTCGTGGCCCACCCAGGCCAGACGTGTCAGGATCAGGAGCAGGGGCAGGGCCAGCACCAGCGAGGGCAGGAACCAGGCGCGCGGGATGTCGCGCCAGTGCAGAGCCAGCAGCATGGCCACGGCCGGCATGGCCGGAATCACGTAACGCGCCGAGCGCTGGCTGGGGAAGAGGAAAACCAGCAGCCAGACCAGCGCCCAGGCCAGCAGGATGGCCTGCGCGGCGGGCAGGGGCCAGCGCTTGCGTAGCTGTGGCACTTGCTTCAGCCCCAGCCAGGCCAGTCCCGGCAGCACAAAAAACAGCAGACCGGCGTTGACCGCATAGGCCAGCAGCTGTGACCAGATGCCGGACCCGTCGAAGGCCAGGGCTGCCTTGAGATAACCACGCCGGTCGGCGAACTTGGCGGCATTCTCTCCGACGATGAATTCGCGCCAGACCGATTGCGGATCGGGGTCCAGCACAAACCACAGCGCGAACACACCCAGGGCCAGCAGCGCGCTGAAGGTCACACGCAGCGTGTGGCGCAGCAGGGCGGCCCAGTTCAGATGTGACTCGCTGGCCACCAGGGCCAGCCACCAGGCGGCCGCGGCCGGGGCTACCAGCGCGAAGGACTAGTAGGCCAGGCCCAGGCCCAGGGCGAGGCCGAAGAGCCCGTGCGCGATCCAGCCCGGGCTGGATGCCGGCAGGCGTGCGCGTTGCCAGATCAGGACGAAGAGCGGCAGGCTGAACCAGAAGGTCTCGGGCGCGCTCGTGAGGTAGGGCCGGCCGTAGCGGAAGGTGCTGAGAAAAGCCAGGAAGACGCAGGCCGCGATCAGCCCCTCGCGCCAGCGCTGCGTGACCGCGCGCAGGCACAGCACGATGCCACCGCAGATCAGCAGCAGGTACAAAAAGCTGGGCGCGCGCAGCGCGGCCATGTCCCACCACTGACCCCAGCCACCGGCCACCATGGCCTGCCAGATCAGCAGCGGTGGCTTGGTGTTGCGCATATTGTTCAGTTCGGAGGCCAGGGGCAGCCACTGGCCGGTCTCCGTGGTCTCGCGTGCGATGTGGACGTAGACCATCTCGTCGCCATTGGTCGGCACGTACTGGCCGCCCAGGCCCTGGAGGTAGATGGCAAAACCGAGCAGCAGCAGGATCAGCCAGAAGGCTGTGGCCGAGCGCTCCGAAGAGATGGAAGGTGTTTGCATGCGCGTCGTCAGCCCCGATGGATGGGGCCAGACGCGATTATGGCTGGCGCTTGTGCTTGAAGGTCCAGCGGTCGTTGGCAATGAAGTTGCTCACGCTGGCGATCGCGATGGCCGTGACGTTGGCGACGAGGTAGTGCAAGCCCAGGTGCATGAACCACAGGGTCAGCGCGTACTGCAGCAGGATGCCCAGCCAGGAGGCCGTGGCGTACTGGCTCAGCTGGGCCAGCAGGCTGCGCTTGCGCAGGCGCTCGCCTTCCTCGACGGCCGTGGCGTGCTGGCGGTCGGACCAGGTCCAGAGCCGGTTCCAGGTGAAGTTGTTGACCGTGGCCACCGCAATGGCCAGGGCCAGCGAGAAGTAGGGCTTGCTGCCCACGGGTTCGATGGCACGGAACAGGTATTCGTGGGCGGTGTAGAGCACCGCCAGATTGACTACGGTGCCGCTGGCACCCACAAGGCCGAAGCGCACGTAGCGGAAACCGTGCAGCCAGTCGATCAGCATCCAGAGTCGGTCACGCAGGGAAGGAGAGCTCATGCAGGAACAGATGTGTCGCGCAGGGCCTGCAGCGCGTCGGCCAGCACGGGGTCCGGGGCGATGCGCTTGAGGCACTGGTTGTCGCCGTCGCAGAAGGTCAGGCGGTGGTTGTAGGCTGAAAGGCAGGGCGAGCAGGCGATGCCCGATTCATAGACCGTGGCCTTGGGGCCGATGCCAGGCAGGGGGCCGTAGAGTTTGCCGGTCTCGGGGCCGAAGAACATCAGCACGCGGATGGGTGTGAGGCTGGCGAAGTGGCCCGGACCGCCGTCGTTGGTCAGCAGCAGATCACTGGCGTGGAAGAGCATGAGCAGCTCACGCAGGCTGCGGGTATAGCCGGTCAGCGCCACGCAATGCTCGCTGCCCACCTGCGTGCGGATCTCGTTGGCGAGAAGCGTGTCGTCCTTGAGACCGATGAAGGCCACGGCGTGGCCCGCTTCGATCAGGCCGCGGGCCACGCGGGCGTAATGCGCGGCCGGCCAGGCGCGTTCGGGCAGGATGCCGCCGCCCGGGTACATGAGGGCGATCTTGCGACCGGCCAGCACGGGGTGGTCGCCTAGCACCTGGGCGCGGAAGGTCGCCAGCTCTGCCGGCGTGAAAAGTACAGACAGGCCGGTTTCGACCGGCAGCTCGCGGATGGGTGCGGCCTTGTGGCGCGGACCGGCCCCGCTTTCGAGCGCATCCACCAGCGAGAGGAACTGCTTGCTGATGTGCTGGTAGGGGTTGTAGGGAATCGCGCAGTTGATGTAGCTGCCGCGGTACAGGCCTTCCTGCGTGTGCGGCGTGAAGCCAGCGCGGCGCGGCGCACCGGTCATGTAGCTGAGCAGGCTGCTGACGCGCGAGAACAGCTCGCAGTCGATCACGGCGTCCAGCGGCAGGCGACGCATGGCCACACTCACGCGCCAGATGTCACGTGCCAGTCGGAAGGGCGAGCTGTCGTCCAGGCCGTGGAAGTTGGCGTCTTCCGTCAGGCGCAGCATGCGTGCAACTTCCTGGTTCTTTTTCAGCTGCAGCACGTGCAGGGTGACCCCGGGATACTGTTCGCGCAGCGCCTTGAACATGGGACCGGCCAGCACGATGCTGCCCATTTCGGACAGCAGGATGACCAGGATATGGCGCGGTGCCTTGCTGCGATCCACCTGGGGGGCGCGTGTGCCCACCAGGCGTGCCCACAGGGAAACCGCAGCGCACAGCGCCTGCCCGACCCAGCGGTCGATCCAGCGTTGTGTCTGCAGCTTCATGCGGGCGCGGGCTCCTGCTTACTTGAGGCCGGCAGCGGCACGCAGGACGGCGGCCTTGTCGGTTTTTTCCCAGGTGAACTCGGGCTCTTCACGACCAAAGTGGCCGTAAGCAGCCGACTTCTCGTAGATCGGGCGCAGCAGGTCCAGCATCAGGATGATGCCCTTGGGACGCAGGTCGAAGTGCTCGGCCACCAGGGCCGCGATCTTCTCGTCGGAGATGACGCCGGTGCCGTGCGTGTTGACCGTGATGTTCATGGGCTTGGCCACGCCGATGGCGTAAGCCACCTGGATCTGGCACTTCTTGGCCAGGCCGGCAGCCACGATGTTCTTGGCGACATAACGCGTGGCGTAGGCAGCCGAACGGTCGACCTTGGACGGGTCCTTGCCCGAGAAGGCGCCGCCACCGTGCGGGCAGGCGCCGCCATAGGTGTCGACGATGATCTTGCGGCCGGTCAGGCCGCAGTCACCCTGGGGGCCGCCGACGACAAAACGGCCGGTGGGGTTGACCAGGTACTTGGTGTCCTTGAGCCATTCCTTGGGCAGCACGGGCTTGATGATCTCTTCGATC
>CAUPRZ010000259.1:0-4261 GCA_963513855.1 uncultured Hylemonella sp. | reverse complement strand
CCCGCTCGCGGGCGTCGTGCTGCAACGCAAGCTCGAAGCGCAGGCCTATGTGCTGGGCGGCAGCAGCTACGAAGCACCAGGGCAGCTGGTCGGCGACTTCATCGCAGGTAAGCCTTCACAGGCCTTGGGCAGCGTGATCCCCTCCTACAAACCGGGCGTCAAGCTGGGCGACCTGCACCCCGCCCTGCCCGGCTACGCCATCGAAGCCATGCGCGAAGCACTGCCGGCCTTCGGCCGCAAGCTCAAGGGCTACGACATGCCTGACGCGGTGCTCACGGGCGTGGAGACCCGCACCTCCTCGCCTTTGCGCATTCCGCGTGGCGCGGACTTCCAGAGCCTGAACGTACGCGGCCTCTACCCGGCGGGCGAGGGCGCGGGTTATGCCGGGGGCATCCTCTCGGCCGGCGTGGACGGCATCAAAGTGGCCGAAGCTCTGGCGCTGGATCTGGCGCCGTCGCAGCCCTAGGGCTTGGGGACCACCGGCTTGTCCGGTGGCCTGGGCGGTTTGGGCGGGGGTTTGCGCACGATGGCACGCGGCGTGTCCGTGCCGGGCGGCACCGGCAGGGCATCGGCCCCGCACAGGGCACGCACATTGGCACCGTAGACGGTGACCGCATGCTGCCCGGGCGCCATCTTGTTGTTCTTCTGGAAGTCCTTGTACGCGTCCCAGGCCTCAGGGCAGGTCTGGGGCGCCTGGGCAGCAACCACGGTGGCCAGGCCGGCCAGAAAAAGACCCAGCAGGCCGTGCAACGCAGCTTTCATGTCCGCTCCTTGCCATCGAGTGCGAGTTGAACGGGCTGGCCCCGGGTCAGCAGGTCTGCAAAGTCCTGGGCTGGCATGGGACGGGCGAAATGGTAGCCCTGGGCTTCGTCGCAGCCGAAACGGCGCAGCAGGGCCAGCGCCTCCGCGTCCTCCACGCCTTCGGCGATGGTGCGCAGGCCCAGGCTGGCCGCCATCTGGACGATGGCGCGCACGATGGCGGCATCATCCGGATTACGTGCGAGGTCACGCACAAAACCCTGGTCGATCTTGAGCTTGTCGACGTCAAAACGCTTGAGGTAGGACAGGCTGGAGTAGCCGGTGCCAAAGTCGTCGATCGACAACTTGAGACCGAGCTGCTTGAGCTGGCGCACGGTCAGCAGCACGGCCTCGGCGTCGTGGATCATGATGGACTCGGTCAGCTCCAGCTCCAGCAGGCGCGGATCAAAACCCGTGTCCTGCAGGGCCCGCTCGATGGTCTGCTGGATCTCGCCACGACGAAACTGGACCGCTGAGAGGTTGACGGCAATGACCAGCGGTGGCAGGCCCTGCGCCCGCCAGGCCATGGCCTGGCGACAGGCCTCGCGGATCACCCATTCACCCAGGGGCACGATGATGCCGCTGTCTTCAGCCACGGGAATAAAACGCGTGGGCGGCACCAAACCGTCCTCGGGATGTGACCAGCGCAGCAGGGCCTCGGCCCCGACGATGCGCCCGCTCTTCAGGTCGTATTGCGGCTGGTAGTGCAGCTTGAACTCCTGCTGGGCCAGAGCGCGGCGCAGGCCGTTCTTGATGCGCAGATGTTCGACCGCCTCGATGTTCATCTGTTCGTCGAAAAAACGGTAGTGGTTACGACCTGCATCCTTGGCGCGGTACATGGCCGTGTCGGCCTTCTGCAGCAGGGTGTCGAAGTCACGTCCGTCGTCCGGGTACAGGGCCACCCCGATCGAGGCCGAGGTCGCGAGTTCGTGACCATCGATGAGAAAGGGTTCCTGCAGGCGCTCGCGGATCTTGAGCAGCACAGGCACGATGTCCTCGGTGCCGTCCAGGTCCGACAGCACGATGAGGAATTCGTCGCCGCCCTGGCGGCTCAGCGTGTCCGTCTCGCGCACGCACTCGCCCAGCCGTACGGCGATGTCCTGCAGCAGGGCATCGCCCACGGCATGGCCCAGCGAATCGTTGATGGTCTTGAAGCCGTCCAGATCCAGGAACAGCAGGGCCAACTTGTTGTGCATGCGCTCGGCATGGGCCATGGCCTGGCCAAAACGGTCCTGCAGCAGCAGGCGGTTGGGCAGGCCTGTCAGCACGTCGCGGTAGGCCAGGAACTCGACCTGGCGCTCGGCCTGCTTGCGCGCCGAGATGTCGGCGGCAATGGCCAGGTAACCGTTGACCGCACCGCTGGCATCGCGCAAGGGCGCCAGCGTGGTGCTCAGGTCAAACAACGTGCCATCGGCCTTGAGCCGCTGCACTTCCAGGCCGAGTATGGCCTCGCCTCCCAGCACCCGATCGCGCAGCTCCGCGGTTTCGCGCTGCTTGCCCGCCGGCACGCTCAGCAGCGGATGGCCGACGATCTCTTCGGCACGCCAGCCGAAGAGCTGCTCCGCCGCCGGGTTCCAGGCCGTGACGATGCCGGCACGGTCGCGTGTGTAGATGGCAAAGGGCGAGGACCGGATGATGGTCTGGTTCAGCGCGGTCTCCTGGTCGAGCTGCCGGTTGAGCTCGCTGAGCCGCTGCAGGTTGAGTTCCTGACGACACCAGGCCCGGTGCAGGCTCCAGGCGAACACACTGGTGATGAGCACGAAAAAGGCAACCAGGGCCGACAGGCCCCAGGCCTGGCCACGCCAGTCCTCCAGATAGCCTTCGACGTTCACGCCGATGATGACATTGAGCCCATAGGGCCGAATCCGTTTGTAGCTATAGACGCGGTCCACCTTGTCGATGCTGGAGCTGGCCCGGTAGCTCCCGCGGTCCTGCCCGTCGGCCATGCGGCGCTGCAGTGCCGCCGAGCTGAACGGCCGCCCGATGGACGACTGGCCATCGGCATTGAGCTCAGGATAGCGGGTGACGACATGAAAGGTGTCGTCGAACAGGTTGTAGGCACCGCGCTGGCTGAACTCCAGCGCCAGGAAAGCCTCGCTCAGCCGCGCCAGAGGCACCGAGACCAACACCACACCGGCGAACTGCCCACGGGCATCGCGCAGGGCCCGGGCCAGCACGATCACCCACTTCTTGCTGATCTGCCCCTGGAAGGGTCGCGAGATCACCAGCCCGGTATCGGGCCTGACTTGCAAGGCACGGAAATAGTCGCGCCCGGCCAGGGTCGGGGTGCCGGCCGGAACCCCCAGGCTGGCGTGCAGTACCCGCCCGCTGGCATCCAGCACCGCGAGGTTCTCGACATCGGGATACTGCGTCGCCTGCATGGCCACCAGCTGCTCGACCTGCCCGCGGCCGCGGGCAACAAGCTGGGGATACATCTCCACCGTGCTGAGCAGCATCCGGTCCAGGCTGTGGACCAGGGTCGTGATGTCCTGCTCGAGCAGCTGCACATAGTTGCGGGATTCAACCTCGGCCGTGGCGAGGTAGTTCTCGCGGCTTTGCAGCAGGGCCCAGACCGTGATGGAGACCAGCCCGAGGTTGAGCACGACGAGGGCCAGCAGCAGTCGCAGGCCAAAACGGCGCCTTGGGCTCTGACGCCAGCTCTCGTAACGTTGCCGAAGAATGGAGGCGAATCCTTGCATGATCGGTGGCGTGCTGGAGCACACCTTCGATTCATTCTATGCCCGCGAGTTCGAAAAAGCAGCCATGAAAAAACCGGCCCGGGTTTACCCTCGGGCCGGTTGTGCAGCAGTCGATGGAACGCTCAGCCCTGCATGTTCTGCAGTGCGGCGATGCGTTCCTCGATCGGCGGGTGCGTCGAGAACAGCTTGCCAATGCCACCGGCGATGCCCATGGCCGCCATGCTCTTGGGCAGCTCGGCCGTGTGCAGGCCACCCAGGCGCGCCAGGGCGTTGATCATGGGCTGGCGACGGCCCATCAGCTGGGCAGCACCCGCATCGGCGCGGAATTCACGCTGACGCGAGAACCAGGCCACGACGATGGCGGCCAAAAAGCCCAGGATGATGTCCATGACGATGGTGGTCACGAAATAGCCGATGCCCGGGCCGGTGTTCTCCGAGTCACCCTTGCGCAGGAAACTGTCCACGGCGTAGCCGACCACACGGCTGATGAAGACCACGAAGGTGTTCATCACGCCCTGGATCAGGGTCATGGTGACCATGTCGCCGTTGGCGATGTGCGCGACCTCGTGGCCGATCACGGCTTCCACCTCTTCACGCGTCATGTTGCGAAGCAGGCCAGTGGACACGGCCACCAGGGCCGAGTTCTTGAAGGCACCGGTGGCGAAGGCGTTGGGGTCGCCTTCGAAGATGCCGACTTCGGGCATGCCGATGCCGGCCTGGTCAGCGAACTTGCGCACGGTGTTGACGATCCAGGCCTCGTCGGG
>CAUPRZ010000258.1:0-4265 GCA_963513855.1 uncultured Hylemonella sp. | reverse complement strand
TGCGGCCAAAAAGGCCATGCGGGGTGTTGCGCGGACTTGCCGGGGGGTTACCCCGGCTGCGTCCACGCGCCTACCGCATGATCTTTTTGATCCGCAACGCATCGTGAGAAATCAGTGTGATCAGGCCCTGGCCTTGCCGCTGGCCCGGTCGGCCTCGACCTCGGCCGCGCGCAGCGTGGGGGCCAGGCCGTTGAGCACGCCGTTGACGTATTTGTGACCATCGGTGCCGCCAAAGGACTTGGCCAGTTCGATGCACTCGTTGAGCACCACGCGCCAGGGCACGTCCAGGCAGTGCTGGAATTCGTAGACGCCGATCCACATGACGGCGTGTTCGATGGGGGAGAGCTCGGTGAGCTTGCGGTCCAGCAGCGGGGTGATCAGGCGGTCCAGCGCTTCGGCCTGTTCCACGCAGCCGTGCAGCAGGGCGTCGTAATGTGCGGCGTCGGCCTTGGTGAAACCGCTGAGGTCGCGGGTGAAGGCGTCGATGGCATCGGTCTCGTTGCGGCCCACGAGGTGCTGGTACAAGGCCTGCAGCGCGAATTCACGCGAGCGGCTGCGCCCGGATTTGGCGGAGGACTTGCGCGGCGCGGGGTCGGAGGCGGCGGTGTTCATGCGATGTCTTCCAGCAGGTTGGCCATTTCCACGGCCACACGGGCAGCGTCGCGACCCTTGTCGGTCTGGCGGGCCACGGCCTGTTCCAGGTTTTCCACGGTCAGGACGGCGTTGGCGATGGGCAACTGATAGTCCAGCGCCACGCGGGTGACGCCGGCGCCCGATTCGTTGGCCACGAGTTCGAAGTGATAGGTCTCGCCGCGGATGATGCAGCCCAGGGCGATCAGCGCGTCGTAGTTGTTTTTCTCGGCCAGGGCCTGCAGGGCCAGCGGCACCTCCAGGGCGCCGGGCACCATGACGTGGTCGATGTTCTTGGTCAGCACGCCCAGCGCGGCCAGCTCGGCACGGCAGGCCTGGGCCAGGGTGTTGGTGATGCCCTCGTTGAAGCGGGCCTGGACGATGCCGATGACGAGCTTGCTGCCGTCCAGACGTGCGTCCGTGGGTTGGAGATTGCCTTTGTCGGCGCCAAACATGGTGAGGTCCTTTGCTTTATTTCTGGAGATAACCGGTGACTTCGAGTCCGTAGCCGGTCATGCTGGGCAGCCGGCGCGGGTTGCCCATGAGGGTCATCTTTTGTACGCCGCAGTCGCGCAGGATCTGCGCGCCCACGCCGTAGGTGCGCAGATCCATGCGGCCGCGTTCAGGCGCCTGGCTGGCGCGGGCCGTGCCTTCGAACTGGGCCAGCAACTGCTCGGCGCTTTCGCCGCAGTTGAGCAGCACCACAACACCGCGGTTTTCGGCGGCGATGCGGGTGAGGCAGGTGTCCAGGCTCCAGGAGTGCATGGAGCGGCCGACCTCCAGCGCGTCCAGCACCGAGAGCGGCTCGTGCACACGCGCCAGCACCGTGTCTTGCGCACCCCACTGGCCGCGCACCAGGGCCAGGTGCAGGCTCTGGCTGGGTTTGTCGCGGTAGGCATGGGCCACGAAGTCGCCAAAGGCGGTCTTGATGGGGCGGCTGCCGATCTTTTCGATCAGCGATTCATGGCGGCTGCGGTGTTCGATCAGGTCGGCGATGGTGCCGATCTTGATGCCGTGCTCGGCCGCGAAGAGCTGCAGATCGGGCAGGCGGGCCATGGTGCCGTCGTCCTTCATGATCTCGCAGATCACGGCGGCGGGTGAGCAGCCGGCCATGACGGCCAGGTCACAACCTGCCTCGGTGTGGCCGGCGCGCATGAGCACACCGCCATCCACGGCCTGCAGGGGGAAGATGTGACCGGGCTGCACCAGATCCGCGGCCGTCGCGTTGGGCGCCACGGCGGCCTGCACGGTACGGGCGCGGTCGGCGGCCGAGATGCCGGTGGTGACGCCGGTGGCAGCTTCGATGGAGACGGTGAAGGCCGTGCCCATCTTGGTGCCGTTGCGTGCCACCATGGGCGGCAGCTGCAGGCGTTCGCAGCGTTCGCGGCTCAGCGTGAGGCAGATCAGGCCGCGGCCGAAGCGGGCCATGAAGTTGATGGCGTCGGCCGTGACGTGGTCGGCAGCGAGCACAAGGTCGCCCTCGTTCTCGCGGTCTTCCTCGTCGACGAGGATGACCATACGGCCGGCCTTCATCTCGGCGACGATGTCTTCCACCGGTGAAATGGCCACGGGGGGCTTGCTGCTCATGAGTTTGCTTTCTGCGGAGTGGTGCCGGCGGCTAGCATGCGCTCGACGTAACGGGCCACGGTGTCGATTTCGAGGTTCACGCCCGAGCCGGCTTTGAGCAGGCCCAGGGAGGTGTTTTGCACGGTGTGCGGGATCAGGTTGATGCTGATCTCGCAGCCTAAGGTGTTGTCGGCCACCCGGTTGACGGTCAGGCTCACGCCGTTGACGGTGATGGAGCCCTTGTAGGCCAGGTATTTGGCCAACTCGGCCGGGGCCTGGATACGCAGCTCCCAGCTTTCGCCGACCTGTTCAAAGAAGCTGACGGAACCCACGCCATCCACATGGCCCGAGACGATGTGGCCACCGAGGCGGTCCCCGGCGCGCAGCGCTTTTTCCAGGTTGACCTGGGCGTCGTGGCTGAGGCCTGTGGTTTTGGCCAGGGATTCGGCCGAGATGTCGATGGTGAATTGCCGTTGAGGGAGGTCCAGGCTGGTGACCGTCATGCAGGCACCGTTGAGGGCGATGCTGTCGCCCAGGCCCACATCGTCGAGGTAAGCGGGCGGGCAGGCGATGACGAGGCGCTTGCCGTGCTGCAAAGAACTTCCGAGGTCGTGGCTGGCGACGATGCGCCCCACGCCGGTAATGATGCCGGTGAACATCCGGCTATTTTCGCAGGTTCTCAGCTAGAACTGGTCGCGCCCGGGAATTCTGGCCAGGATACGCAGATCCGGCCCGATCTGCGCCGTCTCCCGGTACTCCAGCGCCACGGCCTGCCCCAGCTCGGACAGGGGGTCAATATGGACCATGCCGCGGCCCGCGCCCAGCAGCTTGGGCGCCAGATAGACCAGGAATTCGTCCACCAGACCCTCGCGGACCAGGGAGCCGTTGAGCTTGTGGCCGGCTTCTACATGCAGTTCATTGATTTCCCGGGTGGCTAGGTCGCGCAGCATGGCAGCCAGGTCCACCTTGCCGCCGGCTCCGGGGCAGGGGATGACAGTGGCGCCCTTGGCTTCCAGGGCGGTTTTCCTGGGGGCGTCCAGAACGGCCGTGTAGATATAGAGCTGCCGGCCGGGGATGAAGAGTTTGGCGTCCAGCGGCGTTTCCAGCCGGCTGTCGACCACCACCAGATGGGGCTGGCGCGGGGTGTCGACTAGGCGCACATCCAGACGCGGATCGTCTTCCAGCACCGTGCCGATGCCGGTTAGCACGGCGCAGGCCCGGGCCCGCCAGGCATGGCCGTCGGCACGGGCGGGCTCCGAGGTGATCCACTGGCTGGTGCCGTTCTCCAGGGCGGTCAGGCCGTCCAGCGAGGCGGCGACCTTCAGGCGGACCCAGGGGGTCTTCCGGATCATGCGGCTAAAAAAGCCGATATTGAGTTCACGCGATTCGGCGGCGCCGGGGCCGACCTCGACCGCTATGCCTGCCGCTCGTAGCCGGGCAAAACCCTGGCCGGCCACCTGGGGGTTGGGGTCTTCCAATGAGGCCACCACCTTGCCGACCCCCGCCGCAACCAGGGCGTCGCAGCAGGGCCCGGTGCGGCCCTGGTGAGCGCAGGGCTCCAGCGTGACGTAGACCGTGGCGCCTTCGACCGAGTGCCCGCGCTCGGCCGCGTCCCGCAGGGCCATGATTTCGGCATGGGGCCCGCCGACGCGTTGAGTGTGGCCCTGGCCCAGGATGTGGCCGTCGGTGCCGACGATGGCGCAGCCGACGCGGGGGTTGGGGGCGGTCAGGTGCAGGCCCTGGGCAGCTAGGGCGAGGGCAAGATTCATCATTTGCTTCTGGGTGATCTCAGTTTTACCGGTCAACCGGCAAACTGTACCGTGCATCGGTTTTTACACATGTCCAAGTGGTACTTCCGCTATTCTGATATTCATGAAACTTCGTCATTCAGGCCTCACTCTTATTGAGCTACTGGTCGTCGTTGCAATTGTTGCAGTGCTGGCATCGTTAGCTGCGCCAAGCTTCCGCACAATTTTAGTCAGACGGTCTGTGGTGGCCGCTGCGGATTCCTTGGTCAGTGACATGCGTTTTGCGCGTTCTGAGGCGCTTAAGCGTTCTACAAGAACAGT
>CAUPRZ010000257.1:0-4276 GCA_963513855.1 uncultured Hylemonella sp. | reverse complement strand
AGGCCAGGACTGCGGCCTCACGGAGCATGGTGCTGATGAGTGCGTGCCCGGTGGCTACCTGGAGTTCAGCGCCGCCGACCGCTGGATCGTCTCGCTCCTGCAGCAGGTCGAGGCGCAGGTGGCCCAGGGTTTTGCGGACTACCGTCTGGACGTGGTGGCCAACACCATCTATGACTTCGTCTGGAACGAGTTCTGCGACTGGTATCTGGAAATCGCCAAGGTGCAGGTCAACGGTGGCAACGCCGCGCAACAGCGTGGCACACGCCGCACCCTGATCCGCACGCTCGAAACCATCATGCGCCTGGCGCACCCGCTGATCCCCTTCATCACCGAAGAGCTCTGGCAGAAGGTCGCGCCTGTGGCCGGTCGTGCGGGCGAGTCGGTCAGCGTGGCGGCCTACCCGGTGAGCCAGCCCGAGCGTATCGACGCTGCCGCCATGGCCGAAGTGGCCCGCCTGCGTCTGTTTGTTGACGCCTGCCGCAATCTGCGCGGCGAGATGAACGTTTCGCCCTCTACGCGCCTGCCGCTCTACGCGCTGGCGGGCAATGCCGGCGAGGCCGCTTTCCTCACACAGTGGGCCCCGGTGCTGCAGGCCCTGTCCAAGCTCAGCGAAGTCAAGGTGTTCACGGCCGAAGTTGAATGGGCTGCTGCCGCCCAGGCCGCACCTGTGGCCGTGGTGGGCGAGGCTCGCCTGTGTCTGCACATGGAAGTGGACGTGGCGGCCGAAAAGCTGCGCCTGGGCAAGGAAGCCACACGCCTGGAAGGCGAGATCACCAAGGCCCGGGCCAAGCTCTCCAACGAGGCCTTTGTGGCCAAGGCCCCGCCGGCCGTGATCGAACAGGAGAACAAACGTGTGAACGATTTCACGGCCACGCTGGCTAAGATTCGGGACCAGCTAACGAGGCTCAAGTGACAAGACAGAATTGACACATTGCAAAGGGAGAATCTTCGAATGACACAAAAAATCAAGACAGCGGTGTTCCCCGTGGCCGGGCTGGGCACGCGTTTTCTGCCCGCCACCAAGGCCATGCCCAAGGAAATGCTGCCGGTGGTCGACAAGCCACTGATCCAATACGCGGTGGAAGAGGCCTATGCAGCAGGCATCCGCCACATGGTGTTTGTCACGGGGCGCAACAAGCGCGCCATCGAAGACCACTTCGATACGGCTTACGAACTTGAGAACGAGCTGGAACACGCAGGCAAGCAGGGCCTGCTGGACCTGGTGCATTCGGTGGCGCCAAAAGACATGCTGTGCACCTATGTGCGCCAGCCGCGCGCGCTGGGCCTGGGCCATGCCGTGCTCTGCGCCGAACATCTGACCGAAGGCTCGCCCTTTGCCGTGCTGCTGGCCGACGACCTGATGATGGGCCCGCCGGGCGGCCAGCCTGTGCTGGCCCAGATGGCTGATGTCTACCAGCGCCTGGGGCGTTCGGTGCTGGCGGTGCAGGAAGTGCCGCAGGACCAAGTGCGCCGCTACGGCATCGTGGCTGGCACGTCGGCCGGCGAGCGCCTGATGCAGATCGAGCGCATGGTTGAAAAGCCGGCGCCCGAAGTCGCACCCTCACGCCTGGCCGTGGCAGGTCGCTACATCCTGACGCCGGCTGTTTTCCAGCAGATCCGCCAGCAGCCGCGCGGTGCGGGTGGCGAGATCCAGCTCACTGACGGCATTGCCGGCCTGTTGAAGCACGAAGCAGCCTATGCCTACACTTATGTGGGCAAACGTTACGACTGCGGCAGCAAGGAAGGTTTTCTGGAGGCCACCGTGGAGCTGGCCCTGGCGCATCCCGAGGTGGGTGTGCATTTCGCCGAGTACCTCAAGACGCTGAAAGTTTGAGGCTCAGGGGAACTTGCGAAGAAATCGTAGCGAGCGGCCCTAGCGCAAGGCGGACGGAGCGCAGGAACCGGAACGTACTTCCTGTACGTGAGGATTCCGAGCACCGCCCAACGCGGCGATCGGGTCGCGCAGTAGATTTATTCGTAAGTTCTTACCGGCGCTTGAGGACGTGGATGTAGTCCTTGCCTTCGGTGATCTGTTCCAGCAGCTCGTTGCCGGTCTGCTTGGCAAAGGCCGCAAAGTCGCGCACCGAGCCGGAGTCGGTGGCCACCACACGCAGGGTCTGTCCGCTGGTCATTTCCGCCAGGGCCTTCTTGGCCTTGAGGATGGGCAGAGGGCAGTTCAGGCCACGGGTGTCGAGTTCTCGGTCGATGTTCATCACAGGTCCGGGTATATCAAGAACTGCTTATTTTAAGCAATCTGGGCATCAGGCGGGCGGCGCAGGGTTAGCGGGGCGCGACCACTCGATGAACTGGGGTTCGTGTCCGCGCGAGCGCAGCCAGTCGGCCAGGGCGTAGCCGGTGCCGGCGGGCCAACACTTCACCTTGTCGGGCGTGAACAGCCGGTAATCCACCAGCTCGGGCGAGAGCTGCACCTCACCCTCGCAGCGTGCGTGGTAGGCGATGATGATCTGATTCATGCGCTGGAAGTCGTAGACGCCGATCAGGTTCAATTCCAGCGCTTGCAGGTTCGTTTCTTCCTGGATCTCGCGGCTGATGCCCTCCTGCGGCGTTTCGCCGGCCTCCATGAAACCGGTGATCAGCGCGTACATCTTGCCTTCCCAGGCCGCGTTGCGCGCCAGCAGGATCTGGCCCTGGTATTCGACCACGGCAGCCAGCACGGGCGTGGGGTTGTTCCAGTGCGTCCAGCCACAGGCCGGGCAGCGCAGGCGTACCTTGGCACCGCCGTCCTCCATCAGGCTGATGGGGGCCAGCGGCGTGGCACAGGCCGGGCAGTAGCGGTAGTCGTGGTTCATGCGCAGGGGAGGGGTGACATTCAATGCACCACGGTCGGTTCGCCGATACCCTGGCTGATGACCAGTTGCCCGGCCTCGTTGAGGCTGAACACGCCCGCATCATAGTTGCGCTGCAGACGCCGTACATGCTTGCCGAACACCAGGTCGACCACCCCGGTCACCCCCTGAGTCACTTCCACCCGCGCGCCCTTGATCAGTGCCAGGCGCTCCTGCAGTTCGGTCCTTTCCTCCACGAGGCGGGCCAGTTTCTGGGTGGCATGGCGCCAGGAGGTCCGGGCCCGCTCCAGCAGGCCTTTGGGATCACCCTGCTGTGTGAGGTGCTTGACGACCTTGCCCAGGTTGTCCAGCTCGGCGTCCTGCTGCTTGATCAGTGTTTCGAGCGCCCGGTGGCGTTCTTCCAGCTCGGGGTTCACGCCTACCTGCACGGTGGTGATGCCGCTGGCATCCGTGCCCAGCCAGGGGGTGCGTATCTGCATCATGCTGCGGGCGCTGCCGCCCACGAGCCGGCCGCGCTGGGGGGCCTTTTCTCCCACCAGGATTTGGTTGAGCGCCTGCAGTTCGCTTTGCAGGGCCATGTCCTCGATGGTGAGCACCGTGCCGGCATAGACCTGGGAGTTCTCCACAAAACGTGCGGACACCGCGCCCGCAGCCTTGACCCGGGCATGGGCGAGGATGCCGCCGCCCACGGCGATGAAGCCACCCGCCTCCAGTTCCCCGCCCTCCACCGTGCCGGTGACCGTGATGTCACCGCTCACATGCACCTTCATGCCCGCGAGCACATCGCCCTCGATACGGACCGAGCCGTCGTAGCTGATGTTGCCCAGATCCATGTCGACGTTGCCCACGGACAGCAGCTGTTCAACCAGGACCCCGTGCTCCACACTGGCCGGGCAGCCTTTGAGGGTGGCGACCAGCACATTCGCATCCTGGCTGGAGGGCGCCACGCCTGCCAGCTTGGGGGCGTAGGGATGGTCCAGGCCGGGCGTGGCCGGTATCGGCTCGCCCAGCACGTTGCGGCCGTCCACGCCGGGACGGGCCGGGATGCGTCGCATCACGGGCGTGCCCACGTCCACGGTGGGGATGTCCCCATGCTCGCGGAAATCGATTAGGCCCCGGGCATCGACCTTGGGCGCCCGGTCACGCGCTAGATTGACCAGCAGCTGGAACTGGGCATCCACCCCATGCACCGGGGCCTGGGCCGAGGCCAGCAGGATGCGTGTCGGCGTTTGCACCGCGCAGGCCTGCTGCATGGCCTGGGGGTCGATCCCGAAGACCACCCGCGCCTGCTGCAGGGCCTGAGAAATGTCATCGGTGCTCAGCGCCTTGCCACCCCGGGCCGGCGTGAGCTGGGCCCAGGCACAGGAAGCATCCGCGGCCAGTTCCAGCGTCAGCCTGGCATCCTGCCGCTCACCCACCTGCATCTCCAGGAGGTCGGGTTTGGCGTTGTAGCGCCCCACCAGTGTCGT
>CAUPRZ010000256.1:0-4276 GCA_963513855.1 uncultured Hylemonella sp. | reverse complement strand
TTGGCTTCCTTGGCGAGGGCACGCCTGGTGGCCAGGTGGATGACGCGGGCCATGGGCTCATAGACGTTTTTGGAGAAGGGTGCGTAATTGTGCTCCAGCGCGTCGAGGATGGACGGAGGGAAGCGCCACTGGCGCACATAGGCCCCGCCCACATGGGCGTAGTTGTAGCCGAACTGCTGGTATTCCGCCTTGGCGCGTTTGAGGTCCAGCGGGCCCGTCTCCTTGTTGAGTGCGGCCATCTCGGCCGGCATGCCCGCGTGCATGACCAGCTCGCCGATGGCGTGGATCAGGCCACAGGTGAAGGCCGCGCCCTGGTTCTGCCGGGTCACACCGGCCAGAGAGCGGGCCAGCTTGGCCACATTGAGGCTGTAGGCCCAGAACTGCGGCAGGTTGACGCCTGGAATACCCTTGAGCGAGGCAGACGAGGCAGCGTCCGCCGCCATCTGGCGGATATGGGCCAGATCCAGCAGGGCCAGGGCTTCGGCGGCGCTATTGACCTTGCCCGAGAGCTTGAACAGGGGCGTGTTGGCCGTCTGCAGCACACGGGTGCTCAGGGCCGGATCGGCCGCGATCAGCTGATTGATGTTCTTGAGATCCGGCACTTCACGGTCGAGCTCGCTGAGCAGCAGCGCAATGACCTTGGGGATGCTGGGCAGCACGATGGGGGAAGCCAGCAGGGCATTCAGCTCCATAGGGGCAGTCTCCGGATCTCGTTCTGGCTCATGCGCGCATTATGTCGTGCTGGCCTGTGTTCCGTCGAGGGCCGGACGTGAAGCGGGTCACGGGTGTGACCGGCTTCACGGTCGCGCGGGATTTCAGCGCTTGAGCTTGGCGAAGGCCGAGGCCATGGCCGACTGCGGTGCCGGGCCGTTGTCTCGGCGCGGCTGCTGCTGGCCCCGCCCTGCTCCCTCGTAGCGGTTCTCGCGCGGGGCATCGCGCCGGGCCGGGGCGGCGTCCAGCTTCATGGTGAGGCTGATGCGCTTGCGCGCCACGTCCACCTCGAGCACCTTGACCTTGACGATGTCACCGGTCTTGACCACCTCGCGCGCATCGTTGACGAACTTGTTGGCCAGCTGGCTCACATGGACCAAGCCGTCCTGGTGCACACCCAGGTCCACAAAGGCGCCGAACTGGGCCACATTGCTGACCGTGCCTTCGAGCACCATGCCCTCGCTCAGGTCCTTGATGTCGTCCACGCCCTCGTTGAAGCGTGCCACCTTGAAGTCCGGGCGCGGGTCGCGACCGGGTTTTTCGAGTTCACCGAGGATGTCCTTGACCGTGATGACACCAAATTTTTCATTGGCAAACAGCTCGGGCTTGAGTGTCTTGAGCATCTCGGCCCGGCCCATGAGCTCGGCCACGGGTTTGCCGGTCCTGACCATGATTTGTTCAACCACGGGATAGGTCTCGGGGTGCACACCGGTCATGTCCAGCGGGTTGTCGCCGCCGCGGATGCGCAGAAAACCGGCGCTTTGTTCGAAGGTCTTGGCGCCCAGGCCCGTGACCTTGAGCAGGTCCTGCCGGCTGCCGAAGGCGCCGTTGGCTTCACGCCAGCGCACCACGGCCTTGGCCACCGAGGGCGACAAACCGGAGACACGCGACAGCAGCGGCACGCTGGCCGTGTTCAGGTCCACGCCCACCGAGTTCACGCAGTCTTCCACCACGGTGTCTAGGGAACGCGCCAGTTCGCTCTGGTTCACGTCGTGCTGGTACTGGCCCACGCCGATGGACTTGGGGTCAATCTTGACCAGTTCGGCCAGCGGGTCCTGCAGGCGGCGCGCAATGCTGGCCGCGCCGCGCAGGCTCACGTCCACGTCCGGCATTTCTTGAGAAGCGAATTCGCTGGCGGAGTAGACCGAAGCACCGGCCTCGCTGACCACCACCTTCTCGATCTGCTTGTCCACTTTAGCCGCCAGCTTGATCAGGTCCGCGGCCAGTTTGTCCGTCTCGCGGCTGGCCGTGCCGTTGCCAATCGCAATCAGGTTCACACCGTGTTTCTCGACCAGGCGCGCCAGGGTGTGCAGGGAGCCTTCCCAGTCGCGCTTGGGTTCGTGGGGATAGACCGTGGCCGTATCGACTAGCTTGCCGGTGGCATCGACCACGGCCACCTTGACGCCGGTGCGGATGCCCGGGTCCAGGCCCATGACCACACGCGGGCCGGCCGGGGCGGCCAGCAGCAGGTCACGCAGATTGTCGGCAAAGACCTTGATGGCCACCTTCTCGGCCTCCTCACGCAAACGGGCAAAGAGGTCGCGCTCGGTGGACAGGCTGAGCTTGACGCGCCAGGTCCAAGCCACGCATTTGCGCAGCAGGTCGTCGGCCGGCCGGGCCTTGTGGTTCCAGCCCAGGTGCAGGGCAATCTTGCCTTCGGCGATCGAGGGCTTGCCGGGTTCGGGCTCGACGGGCAGCACCAGCTTGGCGTCCAGCATCTCCAGCGCGCGGCCACGAAAGACGGCCAGGGCCCGGTGCGAAGGCACCCGACCGATGGGCTCGTCGTAGTCGAAATAGTCGCGGAACTTGGCCACATCGACGTTGTTCTCGTCCTTGCCACTGGCCAGCTTGCTCTGGAACAGGCCTTCCTGCCAGAGCCATTCGCGCAGCGCCCGAACCAGGGCCGCGTCCTCGGCCCAGCGTTCGGACAGCAGGTCGCGCACGCCATCAAGCACGGCGGCTACGGTCGTGAAATCGTCACCGGCCTCGGTCTTGTCCTTCAGCACAAAGGCCAGTGCTTCGACGGCCGGATCCAGCGTGGGATCGGCAAACAGCTTGTCAGCCAGGGGCTCGATACCGGCTTCCCGGGCGATCTGGCCCTTGGTGCGGCGCTTGGGTTTGTAGGGCAGGTAGAGGTCTTCCAGTTCCTGCTTGGTCGGCGCGGCTGCAATGGCGGCCTGCAAGGGGGGGGTGAGCTTGCCCTGTTCCTCGATGCTCTTGAGGATGGCGGCGCGACGCTCTTCCAGTTCCCGCAGATAGACTAGGCGGGCATCCAGCTCACGCAGCTGGATATCGTCCAGCCCGCCGGTGACTTCCTTGCGGTACCGGGCGATGAAGGGGACGGTCGCCCCCCCATCCAGCAAGGCCACAGCGGCCTCGACCTGTTGTGTTCTGACCCCGATTTCCTGCGCGATCTGCGCGATGATTTTCTGCATGACTCTCTGACTGGGCGCCGGCCTGGAAGCCGGGCGAGGGAAACAAAGGCAGCGAGTTTGCCACAGCCCGGATGGCCTCTTGTCAGACAAATTCCTACAGCAGGATCAGGCGAATTCTGACTCAATTTTTTAACGCTTCCGGTCAGCATGACATCTTCACAAGACAGGTAGCAGGCGCTGGGCCTGACCTGACGAGTTCAATCACCCAAACAGCAGAGATCGTCATGCTCGCACAAAACTCGCCCGTATTCCGCTCCTCGATCCTGCTGGGCGAGCCCTCGGCACTTCAGGCGCCGGGACGCTCGGACTATGAAGAACGACTGCCCTTCACGGTCCGATTGGTCCGTACTGAGGAAGACCTGAAAAAGGCCGTACAGGTGCGTCAGTCCGCCTACGCACGCCATATGCCCACAGTCGCCGAGAAGCTTAAGGCGCCGGAAACAATGGACCTGCAGGATGGCGTGGTTGTGCTGCTCGCCGAATCCAAGGTGGACGGCTCACCTCTGGGCACGGCCCGTATCCAGACCAATCGCTCCCTGCCCTTGGCTCTGGAGAAGTCGGTGCAGCTCCCCCCCTGGCTTCAGGGCAGGACCCTGGCGCACGTGAGCCGCCTTGGCGTGGTGCAAGGCGGTATCGGCCGCTTGGTCAAGCTGATGCTGTTCAAAGGGCTATTCCAGTACTGGCAACAAAACGGCATCGACTGGGCCGTGGTGGCTGCACGTGCGCCGCTGGACACCATGTACCAGCAATTGCTGTTCCAGGATATCTTTCCTGATCAGCCGTATCTTCCACTCGCCCACATGGACAACGTCCCGCATCGGGTCATGGCCTTTGAAGTTGCGAGTGCCAGCGAGCGCTGGGCACAGGCACAACACCCGCTGCGCAACTTCATGGTCTATGCGCGCCACCCCGACCTGGACGTGAGGAGCGACCCACGGCACCTTGCCTACCCCGGGCACGGTACTCGCGAACCGGCACTGCGGCGCTACGCGGCGTGACGCAACTGCACGACGCCGGATTATCATTTTTGTAGCAAATTCATCACGCGACTCTACAAACGCCCGCAAGAGGCGTTATGCTAGGTCCCATATTGTGGGATAAAGCATAAGAATGCGACCTTGCGGCTTCCG
>CAUPRZ010000255.1:0-4285 GCA_963513855.1 uncultured Hylemonella sp. | reverse complement strand
GGCGGCCACGCACCGTGCTGTGCAGGCTCAGCGCGGCCTGGCCAAAGTCCGCGAGCGCGGCCAGGGCCTTTTCAGCCTGGGGCAACAGGGCCGCGCCGTCGGGCGTGAGGGCCAGGCCGTGGGGTGTGCGTGTGAAGAGCGTGAGCCCCGTGCCCTCGGCCAGAGCCTTGAGCTGCAGACTCACGGCGGGCTGGCTCAGGTGCAGGCGGGTGGCCGCGCGCGAGACATTGCCTTCGCGCGCCACGGCGACAAAAGCACGCAAGGCTTGGGGATCGGGTGCGGCTGCCATATTTGAATAATTTATATCACTCTTGAGCGCAAATCATTGGCAAAAGTGATCCCTATCGGCCAAACTCGTTCAACTTTCGGAGACAGCTTCATGAGCATTGCAAATATTGATCACGCCATCAACGGTCAAGTTTTGGCCGGCGCCTCGGGCCGCGCCCAGGACGTCTTTAACCCCGCCACCGGCGCCGTGAGCGGTCGTGTGGCCCTGGCCAACGCCGCTGAAGTCAAGCAGGCCGTGGCCGCAGCCCAAGCCGCCTTTCCCGCCTGGGCCGAGACTTCGCCGCTGCGCCGCGCGCGCATCCTCTTCAAGTTCCTCGAGCTGATGAACCAGCACCGCGATGAGCTGGCGCGCCTGATCACGGCCGAACACGGCAAGGTGTTTACGGATGCACAGGGCGAAGTGACCCGCGGCATCGAAATCCTGGAATTCGCCACCGGCATCCCGCAGCTGCTCAAGGGCGACTACACCGAACAGGTCTCCACCGGCATGGACAACTGGACGATGCGCCAACCCCTGGGCGTGGTGGCGGGCATCACGCCCTTCAACTTCCCGGTCATGGTGCCCATGTGGATGTACCCCGTGGCCATCGCCTGCGGCAACACCTTTGTGCTCAAGCCCAGCCCCATCGACCCCAGCCCCGCACTGCTCATGGCCAAGCTGCTGAAAGACGCCGGCCTGCCCGACGGCGTGTTCAACGTGGTGCAGGGCGACAAGGAGGCCGTGGACGCGCTGCTGGCCCATCCAGACGTGAAGGCCGTGAGTTTTGTGGGCTCCACACCCATCGCCAACTACATCTACGAGACCGGCGCCCGCCACGGCAAACGTGTGCAGGCCCTGGGCGGCGCCAAGAACCATATGGTGGTCATGCCCGACGCCGACCTGGACCAGGCCGTGGACGGCCTGATCGGCGCGGCCTACGGTTCAGCCGGGGAGCGTTGCATGGCGATCTCGGTCGCGGTGCTGGTGGGCGATGCGGCCGACAAGATCATGCCCAAGCTCGTGGAGCGCACCAAGACCCTGAAGATCAAGAACGGCATGGAGCTCGACGCCGAGATGGGCCCCATCGTCACGGGCGCGGCACACCAGCGCATCACGGGTTACATCGAACACGGCGTCAAGGAAGGCGCCAAGCTGTTGGTCGACGGCCGTGGCTTCAAGGGCGCGGCCGCCGGCGCGGGCTGCGACCAGGGCTTCTGGCTCGGCGGCACGCTGTTTGACCATGTGACACCACAGATGAAGATCTACAAGGAAGAGATCTTCGGCCCCGTGCTGTCCTGCGTGCGCGTGCCCGACTTCGCCACCGCGGTCAAGCTGATCAACGACCACGAGTTCGGCAACGGCGTCTCCTGCTACACCCGCGACGGCCACGTAGCGCGCGAGTTTTCGCACCGCATCCAGGTGGGCATGGTGGGTATCAACGTACCGATTCCCGTGCCCATGGCCTGGCACGGTTTCGGCGGCTGGAAACGTTCGCTCTTCGGTGACATGCACGCCTACGGCGAGGAAGGTGTGCGTTTTTATACCAAGCAGAAGTCCATCATGCAGCGCTGGCCTGAAAGCATTTCCAAAGGCGCCGAATTTGTGATGCCCACGAGCAAGTGATGTTCTGACTTCTGTTCGCACGTGCCTGCCGCAAGCGGTGGCTGGCCGGGCGATGTGGCAAAGCGCAGCGCCTCTGAGCCCGGCCAGTTACCGCTTGCGGCAGCCCCGCCAACGCCAACCAGCAGAGCACACCATGAGCGAAACAACCTTCGACTACATCATCATCGGCGCGGGCACAGCGGGCTGCCTGCTGGCCAACCGGCTCAGCGCTGATGCAAGCAAGCGCGTGCTGCTGGTCGAAGCCGGGCGCAAGGACGATTACCACTGGATCCACATTCCGGTGGGTTACCTCTACTGCATCGGTAACCCGCGCACGGACTGGCTCTACAAGACCGAACCCGACGCCGGGCTCAACGGCCGCCAACTGCGTTATCCGCGCGGCAAGACGCTGGGTGGCTGCTCCAGCATCAACGGCATGATCTATATGCGCGGGCAGTCGCGTGACTACGCGCAGTGGGCGCAGATCACGGGCGATGCGCACTGGAGCTGGGAGCAGGTGCTGCCCATGTTCAAGCAACACGAGGACCACCACCGGGGCGCGGATGCGCTGCACGGCGCCGGTGGCGAATGGCGCATCGAGAAGCAACGCCTGCGTTGGGACGTGCTGGATGCCTTTGCCCAGGCGGCCGTACAGGCCGGCGTGCCCGCCAGTGCGGACTTCAACCGCGGCAACAACGAGGGCGTGGGCTACTTCGAGGTCAACCAGAAAAGCGGCTGGCGCTGGAACACGTCCAAGGCTTTTCTACGCCCGGTGCAGCAGCGCCCCAACCTCACGGTCTGGACCGGCACGCAGACCCGGCGCCTGGATTTCACACGCGACGCGGATGGCGCCCCACGCTGCAGCGGCGCTGTGCTCGTGCGCGAGGGGCGTGAACTTCATGTGCGCGCCACACGCGAGGTGGTACTCAGCGCGGGCAGCATCGGTTCGGTGCAGATCCTGCAGCTCTCGGGCATCGGCCCGGGCACGCTGCTGCATCAATACGGCATCACACCGGTGCACGAGCTGCCGGGTGTCGGCGCCAATCTGCAGGACCACCTGCAGATCCGCTCGGTCTACAAGGTGCAGGGCGTGAAGACGCTCAACACCATGGCAAATTCCTTCTGGGGCAAGGCCGGGATCGCGCTTGAATACGCGTTCAGACGCAGCGGGCCCATGAGCATGGCGCCGTCGCAGCTGGGAGCCTTCACCAAAAGCGATCCGGCCCTGGCCTGGCCCAACCTCGAATACCACGTGCAACCGCTTTCGCTCGACGCCTTCGGCGAACCGCTGCACCGCTTCAACGCCTTCACGGCCAGCGTCTGCAACCTCCAGCCCACGAGCCGCGGCACGGTGCAGATCCGCAGCCCGCGTTTCGAGGACGCGCCGGCCATCGCGCCCAACTACCTGAGCACGCCCGAGGACCGCCAGGTGGCAGCCGACTCGCTGCGTGTCACGCGGCGCATCGTGGGACAGGCGGCGCTGGCGAAATACCAGCCCGAGGAATGGAAACCCGGCGTGCAGTACCAGAGCGACGAGGATCTCGCGCGCCTGGCCGGCGACATCGCCACCACCATCTTCCACCCCGTGGGCACCACACGCATGGGGCGTGCGGACGACCCGCTGGCGGTGGTGGACCCGGAACTGCGCGTGCGCGGCATCCGCGGCTTGCGTGTGGCCGATGCAGGGGTCATGCCCACCATCACCAGCGGCAACACCAACTCACCGACACTGATGATTGCGGAGCAGGCTGCCGCCTGGATCCGCGCCGACGCGCAGAAGGCCGACGCGCAGAAGGCCGGCTAACGGATGCCGCGCACGTAGCGCGGCGCTTCGGGTGCACCGGCAGCCATGGCGGGCGGCGCAAAAAACGGCGGCGCAACAGCATGTTTACGCATCGGGTCCTTGGCGGCGGCGCCGTCCAGGTCCAGCGCGTGCTCCAGCTTGTCGGCCCATTCGGCCAGGTCCGTGTGCCCGTCTTCCCGGGCACTGGCGCGCGCAAAACGCATGATCTCGCGCGCGTATTCCGCATTGACGGCCATCCACTCGGTGTCGGTCACGCGACCGGTCTTGCGCCGCAAGAGCACGTGCAGGTGGGCGGCAATCGCCAGCTTTTCGCTTTCCAGCATGGAGGGGGCCTCCTGTGTTGTGGGCGGGATCAAGCGCCCATGCGCTCGCGGTGCTGGGAGATGTCCAGCCCCACGGTTTCGGCGCGTTCGTCCACACGCAGGCCCACGGTGTATTTGAGCAGCAGCAGCAGGACGGCACTGGCGACAGCGCTATAGGCCATGACGGCCACCACCCCCACCAGCTGGGTCACGACGCTGCCCTCGACGCCGGAGATGGTCTTGCTAGCCAGCAGCCCCGTGAGCAGGGAGCCCACGATGCCACCGATGCCGTGCACGCCAAACACATCG
>CAUPRZ010000254.1:0-4302 GCA_963513855.1 uncultured Hylemonella sp. | reverse complement strand
CAGCAGACACACGAGGGTCTGCTGGCAAGGTTGCTGCAGAGCCGGGTGCGACACGGGATCGACATTCCTGCGAAAATCACGCGAGCTATTGATATCAAAGACATGTCGCAACCGACCCCATGGCGCCTGTCAGTCGCGCCCATGATCGACTGGACTGACCGGCACTGCCGGTATTTCCATCGCCTGCTGAGCCAGAACGCACGCCTCTACACCGAGATGATCACCACCGGTGCGCTGCTGCATGGGGACGTGGCACGGCACCTGCGTTTCAACGCCGAAGAACACCCTGTGGCCCTGCAGCTGGGGGGGAGCGAGCCAGTCGACCTGGCGCACTGTGCCAAGCTGGGCGAGCAGTGGGGCTACGACGAGATCAACCTCAACTGCGGCTGCCCCAGCGAGCGCGTGCAGCGTGGGGCCTTTGGTGCCTGCCTGATGGCCGAGCCGCAGCTGGTGGCCGATGGCGTGAAGGCCATGCGGGACGCTGTGTCCATCCCCGTGACGGTCAAGCACCGCATTGGCATCGACCGCACCGAGAGCTACGACTTTGTGCGCGACTTCGTGGGCACGGTGGCCGAGGCGGGCTGTGCCACCTTCATCGTGCATGCGCGCAATGCCTGGCTGCAAGGCTTGTCACCGAAGGAAAACCGTGAGATCCCGCCGCTGCGCTACGAGCTGGTGCACCGGCTCAAGCATGACTTTCCGCAACTGAAGATCGTGATCAACGGCGGTTTGAACACGGACGAGCAACTGGGTCGCGAGCTGCGCCTGCTGGACGGCGCCATGATCGGCCGTGAGGCCTATCACAACCCCTGGTGGCTGGCCTCCTGGGATGAACACTATTTCGGCGCAGCGCCCTCGACGCTGACGCGTGAGGCGGTGGAGGCGCAGATGGTGGATTACATGCTGCGTGTGACGGCCGAGGACGACACGTCCTGGTACGCGGTGGCGCGTCACATGCTGGGCCTGCGCCACGGCCTGCCGGGCGCACGGCGCTGGCGCCAGGTCTGGAGCGACCACAGGCTCAAGACCCGGGACCCGCGCGAGGTGATGGCCCTGGCCCACGGCCGCGACGACGATCGCGAGCAGCTCGCGGCCTGAGTCTGTGCAGAGCTCAGCGCGTGGCGGGCTTCTGGTACATACCCTCGATGGCCGCTGCGTAGTGCTCCATGAGCCGGTTGCGCTTGAGCTTGAGCGTGGGCGTCATGAAACCGTTCTCGATGGTCCAGGGCTCGCGCACCAGGTGCACATGACGCGGCACGGCATAACGCGCGAAGCTGGCCGTGGCTCCTTCGATGCGCTGGAGCACGGCCTTGACGGCGCGCGGATCGGCCAGGCTGGCGGGCGCCTCGGGGTCCAGGCCGAAGCCTGTCGCCAGGCGTGACCACTCCTCACGCTGTAGCAGGGCCACGCAGGTGATGAAGGGGCGCTGTTCACCCACCACAAAGACCTGCTCGAACAGCGGATCGGCCATGAGGGCCAGTTCCAGATCGCCCGGCGGCACCTTCTCGCCCGTGGAGGTGACGATGATTTCCTTGATACGGCCCAGGATGCGGATGCGCCCGTCCACGATCTCGGCCTGGTCGCCCGTGCCCAGCCAGCCATCGGCGTCCAGGATGCGGGCCGTGTCTTCCTCGCGTTTCCAGTAGCCCTTCATCACCGAGGGCGCGCGCACCTGCAGCTCGCGGTTGTTGCCGATGCGGGCTTCCACGCCGGGCAGGGCGCGGCCCACGGTGGCGGGGTCGTTGTCGTCCAAGTTGTTGACGGCCAGCACGGGCGAGGTCTCGGTCATGCCATAACCCTGCAGCAGGGGCAGGCCCAGGCCCAGGAAACAGCGTGCGATGGCGGGCGACAGCGGCGCGCCGCCGCTCACCGCCACACGCACCCGCCCGCCGAACTGGGCCAGCAGGGGGCGGGCCACCAGGGCTTGCAGCAGGGGCCAGGGCAGGTGACGCCAGAAGCCGGCGGCGGGGCCTTCATTGGCAGGCGGGGGCGTCAGGCCCTGGGCGGCGCGGACACGGCGCCAGCCTGTGGCCTGGGCAGCGTCCAGCAGTTTCAGCTTCCAGGGGGAGGCGGCCAGCCGCTCGTGCAGCTTGGCATGCACCCGTTCGTAGATGCGCGGCACCGAGATCAGCACCGTGGGGCGCACGGTCTTCATATCCTCGGCCAGCTGGGCCACCGACCGGGCATAGGCTACGCAGCTGCCGGCGGCGATGGGCAGGTAATAACCGGCCGTGCGCTCAAAGGTGTGCGAGAGCGGCAGGAAGGACAGGAAGACGTCGCTTGCCAGCGGCTGGATACGTGCCAGCACGGCCTGGACGTTGGAGATCACGTTGCGGTGCGTGAGCATCACCCCCTTGGGTTTGCCTGTGGTGCCGCTGGTGTAGACGATGGCGGCCAGGTCCTCGGGGCCGGGCGGCGCGGCCAGCACCACGTCTACGCCTGCGGTGCCCAGCCAGTCGCTCAGGCCGATCAGGCGCACGCCCTGGGCATCGGGCTGACCTGACAGCTCGCCGCGGGCCGCGCCCGCAACTACCACCGTGCGCAGGGCCGGCAGGGGCGTGCCGACGGCCTGGATCTTGTGCCATTGCTCGGCCTGGCTCACGAGCAGCAGGCTGGCCTCGCAGTCGGACAGGATGTAGGCGATGCTGCCCGGGTTGTCGATGGCGTGCAGGGGCACGGGCACGGCCGCCTGGGCCAGCGTGGCCTGGTCGATGCTCATGGCCTGCAGGCCATTGGGCAGCAGGATGGCCACGCGTTCACCGGCCCCCACGCCGCTGCCGGCCAGGGCGCGCTGCCACTGGCCCACCTGGCCCAACACATCGCCCCAGTTCAGGCTGCGCCACTGGTGGCTGCCGGCTTCGTATTCACGGTAGGCCTCGCCCTGGGGGCTCAGCGCGGCGCGGTAGGCCAGGAGTTGGGGCAGGGTCTGGACGCGGTCGAATTCGGTCATTGGTCGAAGGGGTATCGAATGGGGGTGTCGCGGGCGGATAGGCCGGCGCGGCGGGACGGGCGGGGCCCGTGCGCCCCAGGTCGGGTGGTGACCCAGGGAAAACCCTCGATGATAACGGTCAGCCCTGTCCTCCGCAGGCCGGGGGCTAAGTCCGGGCGGTGGTCTGGCCGGCCAGAAAGCGCTCGAATTCCGCCGCCGGCATGGGCCGAGCGTAGTGGTAGCCCTGGGCCTCGTCACAGCCGAAGCTGCGCAGCTGCTGCAGCAGTTCGGCGGTTTCCACCCCTTCGGCGATGACTTTCAGGCCCAGGCTGTGCGCCATCTGGATGATGGCCCGCACGATGGCTGCGTCCTCGGGGTCGCTGACCAGGTCACGCACGAAGCTGCGGTCGATCTTGAGCTTGTCGATGTCAAAACGCTTGAGGTAAGACAGGCTGGAATAACCCGTGCCGAAATCGTCGATGGCCAGCTGCACGCCCAGCTGCTTGAGGCGCTGGAGCGAGGCCATGACCTGTTCCACGTCCTGCAGCAGGATGGATTCGGTCAGCTCCAGCTCCAGCAGGGCGGGCATCAGCCCGCTGTCCGCCAGGGCCTGGGCCACGGTGTCCTCGATGGCGCCACGGCGGAACTGCATGGCCGACAGGTTGACCGCCATCACCAGCTCCGGCAGACCCGCCTCTTGCCAGCGCCGGGTCTGGCGGCAGGCTTCCTGGATGACCCAGGCACCGATGGGCACGATCAGGCCGCTGTCCTCGGCCACGGGGATAAAACGGTCCGGGTAGACCAGGCCGAACTCGGGGTGCTCCCAGCGCAGCAGGGCCTCGGCGCCGATGACCCGGCCGCTGGCGATGTCCACCTGGGGCTGGTAATGCAGCACGAACTCGCCGCGTTCAATGGCCCGGCGCAGGCCGCTGCGCATGAGCAGGTGTTCGACCGCCTCCTCGTCCATGGCCTCGTCGAAAAAGCGGTAGGTGTTGCGACCGGCTTCCTTGGCGCGGTACATGGCCATGTCGGCCTTCTTGCGCAGGATGTCGAAGTTGTCGCCGTCCTGCGGATAAAGCGCCACGCCCAGTGAGGCCGAGGTGGAGAGCTCGTTGCCTTCGCAGACAAAGGGCTCCTGCAGCGTCTCCATGATCTTGGTCAGCACGGGCAGGCTGCCCTCGTTGCCGTGCAGTCCGCCCAGGATGAGCACGAACTCGTCGCCGCCCTGGCGGCTGATGGTGTCGGTGTCGCGCACGCACTGCTTCAGGCGCGCCGCCACTTCCTTGAGCAGGGCATCGCCGGTCGCATGGCCCAGGGAGTCGTTGATCTTCTTGAAGTTGTCCAGGTCCAGGAAGACCAGGGCCAGGCCGTTG
>CAUPRZ010000253.1:0-4307 GCA_963513855.1 uncultured Hylemonella sp. | reverse complement strand
CGAAGCGCTGGTGCTCATCAGTGTGCAGAAGCTGCCGCAGCGTATGCGCCTGGCCGATGTGGCGCAACGTCCGCTGGTCATGCCCAGTGGCCCCAACGCCCTGCGCCAGCTGCTGGAGCAGCACACACGGCCGCGTGGCCTGCCACTCAAGCTGGTGGCCGAGGTCGACTCGGTGCAGACCGTGCTGAGCCTGGTGGCCCGCGGCGTGGCCGACACCGTGCTGCCGCTCAGCGCCACCCGGGCCTGGACCTATGCCCAGCCCCTGAACGTGGCCACCATCCACAACCCAGCCATGCGCAACCAGCTGGTGCTGGCCATCCCCACCGCCCGACCCGCCACACGCCTGAGCCGTTTCGCCACGGAAGTGCTGCGTGAACTGGTGTCACAGCACTTCGGCACGGCGAGCTGAAACCCAGATAGCTACATTTTTGATAGCAAGAAGATCATGCCCTGCCCTGCCCAAGGTCTATGGATGTCTGCTTAAAATACAGGCAATAGATTTCTTCGCCATGAACCCGAACGACACGCCCCCCTTCTATACCGGCAAGACTGAAGCCTTCGGTGAACAGTTCGACGCCTGGGCCGACCGGCCCCTGCTGCAATCCATGGAAGAAGGTGGCGTGAGCTGGCCCAGCTCCTGCCGTGCCGGCAACTGCCGTACCTGCATCGGCAAGCTGGTCAGCGGCACGGTGCGTTACGAGATGGAGTGGCCCGGTCTGCTGCCGGAAGAGAAGGCCGAGGGTTATGTGCTGCCCTGCGTGGCCCACCCCTGTTCGGACGTGGTGCTCAGCGAAGGGTATTGAGCGGCGTGCTCAGGCGTAGACGTTGAGCTGCGTGCCCAGGCTGCCCGAGGTGGCCAGGGGCTGGGGGCCCGTGGCGGGCTGCAGCAGGGTCATCACGCTGGCTTCCTGCATCTCCATGGACTCGCGCAGCACAAAAACCTGCACGCCCTGCGCCAGTTTGGCCGAGGCCATCTGGGTGGAGATGGAGATGATCTGATTGCTGATGCCGTCCATGAAAAATCCAGGTGTTTCCACCCATATCGGCAGGGCAGCAGGGAACTTGAGCCCTGGATTCAGGCGTTCAGCACACCCTGGAGCAGCTCGGCCAGACGCTCGGCCCCCATGCGGAAACCACAGGCCTGGGCATGGCCGCCACCGCCCATGCTTTCGGCCAGGGGGATGCAGTCGAAACTGCGCTGCGAACGCAGCCCCACCTTGATCAGACCGCCCTTGCTGGCGGTCCACATCAGGGCATAGGTGCCGCTTTTCTTGGACAGCAGCTCACCCACCAGGCTGTGGAACATGCCCGGCGCGTTGACCATCAGCCCGACCTGGCCGTTGAAGACCACGGGTTCGGCGCCGCTGGCGATGTCATCACACATCTTGCGGAACTTCTCGTCCATGGCCTGGCCACGCAACATGAAGGTGGCCAGCTCGGCCTCGGACCAGGAGGCCATCTGCGCCCAGCGTTCGAAGTCCATGGGCTCCATGTCCAGCGCGGCGAGGAAGCCCCCACTCTCGGGGTATTTCCAGGCCCAGATGTCGCGGTCTTCGATGTAACGGATCAGATCGGGCAGGGCCCGGTCGGACTGGAAGAAGTCCCAGGCCAGGCGCGCACCGGACTTGCCCATGTCGAAATGCACCACGCCGCAGCGGCAGGAAAACCCCGTGAGCTTCTCGGCCGCGCTCTTGTGGTGGTCCAGCATGACCAGCTTGGCGGCACGCTGGTCGATGGCCGACATGATCTCGGGCGCAAAGGAAAAGTCGAGGATGTAGACCGCACGACCTTCGAGCGCAGGCAGGTCGTCCACAGTCTTCACGTCGCCATGGTCGCAGGGCTTGAACTCGGCCCGACCCTCGTAATACAGCCAGGCCGCAAGCGCGGCGCCAAAGCCGTCGGCACAACGTGCGTGGTAGATCACCAGGGGATCGGGGTCCTGACGGTCAGGGTGGACCAGCAGTTGCTGGGGCAGCAGGGTTTTCATCGGGTGCTCTTTCGGGGGCGGGCCCCGCTCTTGGCGGGGGCCTTTTTGACTGGCGGTTTGCGGCGGATATGGCCGGCCTCGGCCAGGGTTTCCTTGCGCAGCTGGCGCTCGGCATCGAGTTGTTTGCCCTCGGCCAGCCAGTGCGCGTATTCCTGCGGCGTCTCCAGCGAGATACGGCCCAAAGCACCAACACGAAAGTCGTGGATCAGCAGCTCGGCGGCCTTCTGCAGATTCACCTGGTTGCCGGCCTGCAGCGCACCGCGACTGCGGCCGATGGCCTCGAGGAGCTCCTCGCTCTCCAGCGCCTCGACGTCCTTGAGGGCGTAACGCGCGGCCAGCTCCTGGGCGTAATGCGGCTTGAGGTAGTCCAGCAACTCCAGCGCCACCTCCTGGTCGTCGAAGGCGTTGCGCCCCACGGCGCCGCTGGCCGCCAGGTTGTAGCCGCTCTGCGCGACGATGATGCGCGGCCACAGCATGCCCGGCGTGTCATAGAGATAGAAGGCATCTTCCAACACGATGCGTTGCTCATTGCGCGTGACACCGGCCTCGTCGGCGGCCTTGGCCGCGCTCTTGCCCACCAGGCGGTTGATCAAGGTGGACTTGCCCACATTGGGGATGCCGCAGATCATCACGCGCAGCGGGCGCGCCAGGCTGTCGCCGCGGGTGGGCGCCAGTTCACGACAGGGCGCGATGAGCCGTTTGGCGGCCTGGCCGTCTGTCGTGTCCAGGGCGATGGCGCGTGTGCCGGTGCGACCGTTGTAGTGCGCCAGCCAGAGCGCCGTGCGCGCGGGGTCGGCCAGGTCCTGCTTGTTCAGCACCTTGAGGCTGGGCCGCTTGCTGGTCAGCGTCGCCAGCATGGGGTTGGCACTCGATCCCGGCAGGCGCGCGTCGACCATCTCGATGACCACATCAATGTGCTTGATGCGCTCTTCGAGCGTCTTTTTGGTCAGGTGCATATGACCTGGGAACCACTGGACAGCCATGGCGGGAAATGCTTTCTTGTTCAGGAATCAGGGGTGGGATTGTCGCCGAGGCGGCCTGAAGTGGCCTGGCCCCTGCCTGCTGATGGGCTGCCGTGCACATGTCCCGGTCAAACAAGACCTGCCCTGTCTGGGCACAGGGAGACTCAAACCCCTTCGCGCTGCTTCAGATCCGCCAGCATCAAACTGGATTCCCCCAGGCGCGCCGCAAGGATCCGCGCAATATTGCGATAGATGGCCGAAGCACTCTCGGGATTGGCGTCGATGAGTTCGCGGTAGAAACGCATGGCCACCAGCGGCCCCGTGGCGCGCACGGTGGCCGAGCGCACGTCGTTGCCCACCAGGGCCATCTCGCCGAAGCATTCGCCCGGGCCCAGGCGTGCCAACTCCACAGGCTTGCCGTCGCGCTGTTTTTCCACCACCACGTCGCCGGCAATCATCACGTAGAAGGAATTGCCCATGTCGCCTTCGCGGAACACGGCCTCCCCGGGCTGGATGGTGAAGTGCTCGCCCGTGGCCAGGGTGGACAGCAGGCAGTCCTGGCTCATGCCCGCGAAGATGGGCACCTTCTGGGCGATCTTCTGGATGATGGCCGGGTCCAGCTTGAGCGTCGGTGCGCTGCGCTGGGGCAAGACCTCGGCACGCACCCTCTCGGCGATGTTCTGGACGATGGCTGGATCGATGCCCATATTCTGCTGGTCCCTCACGACCCGCCGGGCGGCGGTACACCTCGCATCTTACACAGCAGTGACCCGGCTGGCACCTGTTGCAGACCCTCATGTGCGCCAGATTGCACAGTCGCACGCGCCCACCCATAATTCCTGTCCATGAATGAGGCAACACCCGCCGTGCTGGACGTGGAAGCATCCGGTTTTGGCCGCCACAGCTACCCCATCGAGGTCGGTTATGCCCTGCCCGACGGCCGCGTCTTCTGCACCCTGATCCGCCCCGAGCCGCAGTGGACCCATTGGGACCCCCAGGCCGAAGAGCTGCACCAGATCCCCCGCCCCGCCCTGCTGAGCCGCGGCCGGCCCGCGGCCGAGGTGGCCATCCTGCTCAACGAGCAGCTGCAGGGCCGCACGGTCTATTCCGACGGCTGGAACCACGACTACACCTGGCTGGCCCTGCTGTTTGATGCCGCCGGCCTGCGCCAGCGCTTCAAGCTGGACAACCTGCGCGCCCTGTTGCGCGAAGACGAGGCCGAGCGCTGGCACGCCGTCAAGCAGCAGGTCGTGGGCGAGCGCGGCCCCCAGCGCCACCGCGCCAGCACCGATGCACGGCTGCTGCAACTGACCCTGCAACGCGTGCGCCAGCCGGCGCCGCTGGCCTCCTGAGCCCTG